>JANXRT010000083.1 GCA_025356735.1 Acetobacteraceae bacterium
GCCAACCTGTTTGGCTAACTCCGGTCCACTGACAGCTGATTTGCGCCCATCTCGGTCATTCGGGATCTTCGGTTAAATGCTCCGACACAGACACGCTGCAAATCCATCCGGTAAGGTCGGCCTGTCCGCGCCAGAGACAGCTCGACGAAGGAGCGGCCACGTTTGGTCACGACCACACGCTCAGCCCGCGGCGCCGCCGTAGCGGCTTCGTTAGAACAAGCTTTGGCTTGGCACATCGACATTTTCACGATGCATCCTCAGCGCCGCAGGCAAAAAGCATGGGGCTCCGCCCCAAACCCCGCCAAGGGGCCGTCGCCCCTTATATCCCCCCACACTTAAGTAAGGCGCCCCATGCTTCCTTGCCTCGCCAACCGTCAAACCTTAACCCGAGCCTGTTCCTGGCGGTAGCGTTCCAGCGCCACCTGCACCATCGGCCGGCGCCGTCCTTCCGGTACCTTGACCGCGTAGTCGGGGTCCTTCTCGCCGGTGCGGTTGAGCATGTACATGCTGTGCGCGGCATGGATGAAGGCCGTGAAACCCTGCTGGTCCTGCGCCTGGTTGACCGCCAGCTTGATCATCCGCATCTCGAACGGGTCGTTCTGCGCCACGTCGCGCGCGTAGGCCATCGTCTCGCCCTCCAGGCCGGCCCGCGCCACGGCGCGGTTGACCAGGCCAAGCTCGCAGGCCTGGGCGCCGTTGATGAACCTTCCCTGGAACAGCAGCTCCTTGGCGCGGCGCGGATGGATGTCGTAGGGGATGGCGAAATACTGGAACAGGCTGCCCAGGAACATCGCATCGTCGGCGGCGAAGATGATGTCGGCGGTCGAGGCGACCATCCAGCCGCCGAAGATGCAGTAGCCCTGCACCGCCGCCAGCATCGGCTTGCCGACGTTGCGCCAGGCGAGGTGCATGTCGACATACAGCGACCAGGTGCGGTCGTAGAAGCCGCGCGTGCCCTCCTGCATCGGGTTCTGCTCGCGCCACGCCATCTCCTCGGGCGTGCCGAGGTCGTGGCCGGCGGAAAAATGATCCCCGACCGCGAACAGCACGATCACCCGAACCGCGATGTCGGCCCCGGCTCGCCGGATGGCATGGTCGAGCTCGTGCAGCAGCTCGGTGCTCTGCACGTTGCGATAGCGCTCGCGGTCGAGCGTGATGCGCGCGATGTACTCTGAAACGTCGTAGCGAATGAACCTGTAATCGGTCACCGGGCTATTCCTTCGTGTTAGGCAATGTCCGATCGGGCGGGTTCGGCCGAGATCGTGCCGGCCCGCGCCATCGCGTCGATCTCCGCCTCCGACAGGCCGACGATGTCGCGCAGGATCGCCTGCGTGTCCTGGCCGAGGCAAGGTGCCGCGCGATGCTGGCCGCCCGGCGTCCGGCTGAGGTGAAACGGCAGGCCTTCATGCGCCACCGGCCCGATGTCGGGATGGTCGAGCACGGTGAACCAGCCGCGCGCCGCGAGGTAGGCGCTTTCGGCGCCGTCCCCCCCGCCATTGACCGGCGCCGCCGTGACGCCGGCGCCTTGCAGGGCAGCCGCCGCCGCGTGCTTGTCCCGCATCCGGGTCCACGCCGAAATCGGCGCGCGCAGCTCGTCCTGGTGCCGCCGCCGCTGCGGCAGGGTCGAAAACCGGGGATCGTCAGCCAGTGCCGGCTCGCCGATCACCCGGCACAGGGCGTCAAACGCCTTTTCGGTCGTCACCGCGATCGCCACCCATTCATCGTCGCCGGCGGCCGGGTAGGCGTCGTGCGGTGCCGCGTGATCGACATGGTTGCCGCGCGGCTTCGGGGCAGTGCCGGTCTCGATCGCGTGCAGGATGTGCTCGCCGATATAGTGCATCGCCGCCTCGACCTGCGGCACCTCGACGTGCTGGCCCTGCCCGGTGCGCCGGCGATGGGCGAGCGCCGTCAGCACCGCCGCCGCGCCATGGAAGGCGCCGATCGGGTCGGGGTAGGTCGGCCCGGTGACGCTCGGCGGGCCGCCCGGATAGCCGATCATCCCGGCCATGCCGGCGGCCATCTCCATCGTCGGCCCAATCGCGGTGGCGTGCGACATCGGCCCCGTTCCGCCGAAGGCCGGCATCTCGACCACGATGATATCGGGCCGCACGGCGCGCGCCGCGCGGTAGCCGATGCCCATGCGGTCGAGCGTACCGGCGGTGAAGTTGCACAGCAGAACATCGGTTTTCGCCAGCAGCCGCAGCATCGCGTCGAGCCCGCCCGGCTTCTTCACGTCGAGCGTCAGCGACAGCTTGTTCTCGTTCTGCGAGTTGAACAACGCGACCCGGTTCCACGGCCGCGCCCCGGCGCCGTCGCGCGGGTAGCGCCCGGGGCTGAACACCTGGCCGTGCTGGCGCCAGGAATCCAGCCGGCTGCCGGTCTCGACGTGGATGACCTCGGCACCGAGGAAGCCCAGGATGCGCCCGGCCATCGGCCCGGCCCAGGCGGTGGTCAGCTCGACGACACGCAACCCGGCCAACGGTCCGCCAGCCGTGCGACCTGGCGCCGCGCCGCGGTCCCGTCCGGCCCCGGACGCGCCACCCCGGACCGGCGCGCTGGCGGAGCCGAGGTCGGGCGCCGCGCCATGCACCTGGCGCGGCGTGGCACCCATGCGGAACTGCGGCCCGAGGATCGTTTGCGATCCATCCGGTGTGTCAACGGTTTCCCAGTAATCGCGAGCGTCGAGATGCGGATTGTTCCGCCGCAGCTCGACCAGGGAATAAGCCTGGGCGGCTACGATCTTTTTCGACTGTACCCGGGCAAGCAGGTCCCCGGCGCTCCACTCGCCGACCTGGCGCTGCAGGATGTCCTCCAGCTCCGCCCAGTTCTCCAGCCGGGCCTTGGCCGGGGCGAAGCGCGGGTCGCGGACAAGGTCGGGCAGGCCGACCGCCTCGCACAGCGCCGGCCACAGATGCACATGCAGGTAGATGCCGACCCAGCCGTCGCGGCAGGCAAGCCGCGCGAACGGCATCGGGCGGCCGCGCGGCTCCTCGATGCCGTTATACAGGTATTGCGTGACGAACGGGTTGGCCATCGCGGCGGTGGTCTCGGCAATGTCCACCGCGACATCCTGCCCTCCCTGTATCCACGGGCGGGCATGGAGGGCGGCCAGGATGGCGATATAGGCGGCGACCCCGGCGCCGTAGGAGGCGCGGTCGCCGCAACCATGAAGCGGCTCCCGCCCGGCCTCGCCGTTGCGGCGCATGATCCCGGCCAGTGCCTGGTAGATCATCTCGGTGCCCTGCCACTGCCGATAGGGCCCATCGGTGCCGAAGCCGGAAATCGTCGCCAGGACGCAGTCGGGATTGGCGGCGCGCAACACGACCGGGTCCATGCCAGGCTCGACGATCACCACGTCGGCGCCGCGCGCCAGGGCCGTCAGCCTCTCACGCCCGGATAACGTCGAAATATCCAGCGTGACCGAAGTTTTCCCAGTGTTGTTGTGAAAGAACAGCAGCGAGTGGCGGGCCTCGGCGTCGCGGAACGGACCCTGCCGGCGAAGCGCCGAACCGCCGGGCGGCTCGACCAGCGTCACCTCGGCGCCATAGTCGGCAAGCATGCGGCCGCAGAACTGGCCGGCAATCGACTGGCTGAGATCCAGCACCCGGATGCCCTGCAGGGCCTGCGTCATGCGTCAGCCATGCACCGCGCCAACCGGCACCTCCACCACCCGCACGCCGGCGGCACGGATCAGCACCGCGGAGACGACCATGATGGTGCCGCAGGTCAACATCGCAGCGCCGTAATTCCCGGTCCGGTCACGCAGAAGCCCCACGAGTTGCGGCGCCAGGTAGCCCGACAGGTTGCCGAACGAGTTGATCACCGCGATGCCGGCGGCGGCCGAGGCGGCGCCGAGATAGGCGGTCGGCAGGTTCCAGAACACCGGCAAATCGGCGCCGATGCCGAACCCCGCGATGCACAGCCCGATGAGCTCCAACGGCGCGCTGCCGATGGTCATGCCGGTCAGCAGCAGGCCGGCGGCGCCGATGCCCATCGCCACCACCACGTGCCAGACCCGCTCGCCGGTGCGGTCAGAGCTGCGTGAGAACAGGATCATGCCGACCACGCCCAAAGCCGCCGGCAGCGCCGCCAGCCAGCTCGTGGCCAGGTTGCTGAAGCCGAGATCCTTGATGATCAGCGGCACGAAGAACACCGTGCCATAGACGCCGAAGCCGTTGCCGAGATAGCCCAGCGCCAGCAGGATCAGCCGACGGCTGCGCAGCGCCCGCAGGATCGGCACCGCGTGCCCCTCCTTGCCGGCCTGCTCGCGCTCCAGCGCATCCTCCAGCCAGGCGCTCTCATGGTTGTCCAGCCAGGGCGCCTGGGTTGGGCGGTCACGCAGGATGAACGGCCCGCACAGCGCCAGCAGCACCGACGGCAGCGCCTCGATCAGGAAGATCCACTGCCAGCCGGCGAGGCCGAGCCAGCCGTTGAGGCCGACGATGGTGCCCGACAGAGGCGAGCCGAGCGATACCGCGGCGGCCGAGAAGACGAAGAACACGCCCATGGCGCGGCCACGGAAGCGGCCAGGGAACCAGCAGGTCATGAAGTAGGTCACGCCGGCGAAATAGCCGGCCTCGGCGATGCCGAGCAGGAAGCGCACGACGACGAAGCTGGTGACGTCGGTGACCAAGGCGGTGGCGCCCGAGCACAGGCCCCAGGCCAGCATGATGGCGGACAGCCAGCGCCGTGCGCCGAATTTCGTCAGCATGACGTTGCTCGGAACCTGGAACAGCACGTAGCTCCAGAAGAACGCGCCGGCGCCAAGCCCGTATTCCGCCGCGGTGAAGCCCAGACTCTTGTTCATCGTCAGCGCCGCGACGGCGACGTTCGAACGATCGAGCGCGTTGAAGAAGTAGCCGAGGCCGACGAACGGCAGCAGCCGCCAGGCGACCTTGCGCATCGTGGCGTTCTCAAGCGGGGGCGCCGCCTGCGATGTCGGGGCCATGGTTTCCTCCGGTCCGACTGTGCCGCCGGTTCCGAAACGCTAGCCGCCTAACGCCGCCGCGTAAATCCACCGCGGCGGGCAGATCAGTCGATCGCGTCCCCGATGGCATGAACCGGCGCACCGATCGGCTTGCCGATCACGGGCACAACCTCGATCACGTCGCCGGCGGCCCGGAACGGCAGGGCGACCAGCCCGCAGCCGCCAAGGCTCAACAGGGCAGGCAACAGCATCCACCGCACGGCACGGCGTTTCACCGAACGGTCGTCGGAAGTGACGTTGGTCATGCGAAAGCTCCCATCCGTAGGGCCGCAGCCGATAAGCGAAGATGGATGCGCCTCGACGGCGTGTTTGCCAGCACGGCGCGAGGACTGCAATCCAGCGAGCCGTGCGGCCAACGTCAGGCCGTCGGCCCGCAGCCGGCGCACGGATCCATGATCCGGCTGATCTCGGCGGCCGAGAGGACGCCGATCTCGGCGATGAACACGATGCGTGCCGCCAGCGCGCCCGGGGGACGCGGACCCGCCGGGCCCAGCGTCGCGCGGCCGCCGGCCAGCTGGAACAAAAGCTGGCGGCCGGGCTGCTCGATCGCCTCGAACAACCCCTTGGCGCGGGCGAGCCTCGGCGCCAGCCGGCCGATCGCGGCCTGCAGCCGGTGCAGGGAGATGGGCTGCCCGGATGTCCAGCTCAGGCTCTCGAACCGGTCGGCCGCCGGCCGCCGCCGGCCCAGGTCGCGGGGCACCGGCGGACGCCCGGGGTCGTCGGGGAACAGCAGCGCCAGGGGCACCCGGCCCTTGTCCGCCTCGACGATGACCGCCGCCGGCCGCAACGCGGCCACGGCGGCGCGAATCGCCCGGACCCCCGCGGCATCCGCGAGGTCCACCTTGCTCAGCGCCACCACGTCCGCGGCGCGCAGCTGGGCGCGCAGCAGCGCATCGTCCAGCGCTTCCGCGGGCGCCGTCGCGTCGACCACGCACAGCACCGTCTCCAGCGGCGCCTCCCGCCAGATCACGGGGTCCATCAGGTTGCGCACGATCTCTGCCGGGTCGGCCACCCCGCTGGTCTCGATCACGATGTGCTCAGGGCGCGGGCTGCGCCGCAGGATGGCCGCCAGCGTCCGCAGCAGGTCGCCTTCCAGGGAGCAGCAGATGCAGCCGTTGGCCAGGCTGACGACCCCGTCGCTGGGCCCGTCGCCGGCGCCGGCGATCAGCTCGGCGTCTATGTTGATGGCGCCGAAGTCGTTGACCACGGCGGCGATCCGCCTGCCCTCGGCATGGGCCAGCAGGTAGTTGACCACCGTGGTCTTGCCCGCGCCGAGGAAGCCCGCGACCAGCAGGATCGGGACCGGCACGTGCCCTACGTCGCGGCGACGGGCCGGCGCACCGGCCGCCCGGGCCGCGCCGCCACGTCCATCACGCCGTCGGCGATTACCTCCTGGCCGCCGACCAGCAGGTGACGCACCCCCTCCGCCGGCCGGTTCATCGCCGAGAACTCGGCCCGGTCGGTCAGCGTCTCCAGGTCGAACACCACCACGTCGGCATCCGCGCCCGGCTGCAGCCGCCCCTTGGCCAGCATGTCGGGCGTGCTCGGCGCCAGGATCTCGGCCGGGATCAGCGTGCATTTGCGCACGCCGTCGAGCAGCGAGACCGCCTGGCGCTCGCGCACCCAGTGGCGCAGGAACCGGGTGAAGGTGCCGGCCGAGCGGGGGTGCGAGGTCGCGTCCTCGGGCAGCGGCCAGGCATCGCCGGTGTAGGTGGTGCCGTCCGACAGCGACCACGGCATCGCGTCCGAGGCAATCGCCCCGCCGGGGAACAGCACCGACATGTCCAGCAGCTCGCGGTGGCGCGCGTTGTTGTCGGTGTCCAGGATGTGCCACAGCACCAGGGTCGAGGGTTCGGCCGCCTGCGCCGCCAGCAGCTCCTCGCGGTCGCGGAACCGCCGCCCATCGGTCACCCGCTGCACGGAATCGTAGCCGAGGCCGTTGCGTTCCTCGAACTCGGGATCGCTGAAGAAGGCGGCACCCAGCACGGTGGAGCCGGTGCCATACGGATAAGCTTCCAGGGTGATCGGCAGGCCCTGCGCCTGCGCCTTCGCCACCAGCGCCGCGCAGCGCTCCACGTCGGTCTTGCTGGAGCTGTTGAAGTGGCAGATGTGCATGTGCGCGCCGGTGGCACCGGCATAGCCGATCAGCCTTATGTAGGCCTCAGCCGCGCTTTCCGGATCGATGCGCGACATGTAGGCGACGTGCGTGAAGGTCGGCACGCCCGCCGCCGCCGCCAGCTGGCACACCGCCGTCAGCTCCTGCACGCCGGCACCCGGCGCATAGGCGTTGAGGATGCCGATGCCGATGCCGCCCTCCTCCAGCCCGCGCGCAAGCCGGTCGAGGATGCCGCCGGTTTCGGCCTCGCTGGCGACGTTCTCCATCCATCTTCGGTCGCGCATGGCGCGGCCGAACGCCTCCAGCGAGGATTCCTCGTTAGCGCCGGTCATGGCGCCGATGCGCGCGAACGCCCAGTTGGCGGAGGCGCCGTAGTTCAGCACCCGCTTCTGCGCCGCCTGGCGCCGGTACCACGAGGCGACCGGCATCACGCCGGCTTCCAGGTCGAGCGTCGTCGTCACGCCATCAAACGCCTGCATGCGGTCCGCGGCGATCGACTGGCCGTGCGCGTGCAGGTCGATGAAGCCGGGCGCCACCACCAGCCCGGTGGCGTCGATCACCCGGTCGGCGCCGCCAAGGCCGGTGCCGACGGCAGCGATCCGGCCATCCAGCAACGCCACGTCGGCGACGCCGTCCATCCCGCTTGCCGGATCCACCACCCGGCCGCCGCTGATCACCAGGCCCGCCATCTTGTCACCCCAAATGCCAGAAACCAGGCGCCCGCCGGTCGGCGGCAGCCCAGGCATTAGAGGCAGATTCCCGGAGGCCCGCAATCGCCGCCGCCGATGCCGGCGCCCTTCAGATCGGCGTGGCCCGGATCGCCCGGTAGATCGTGTTGCGTGACACGCCCAGCCGGCGCGCCGTCTCGCTCAGATTGCCGGCGGCATCCCGGTGCGCCGCGACGATGCGCCGGTGCACGGCTTCTCTCAGCCCCAGGCCTTCGGGGCCGACCGCGGATTTCGGATCGGGTTCCGGCGGGCCCATCACGGCGTCGATCGCGCCGGCCTCAATGCAGCCGTCCGCATCCGCCAGGGTAAGGCGAACCAGCACGTTGCGCAGCTCCCGGATGTTGCCGCCCCAGCTCAGCCGCGATAGGCGCTCCATCGCGTCACCGGTGATGGTGCAGGCCGGGGCGATCTCTGTCAGCAGCCGGCGGGCGATCGCCACGAAATCCCGTCGGTCCCGCAAGGCCGGCAGCAGCACGCCGACGGCTTCGAGGCGGTAGTATAAATCGGCCCGGAACCGGCCTTCCCTCACCGCCCGGTCGAGCGCCGCGTTGGTCGCCGCGACCAGCAGGACGTTGACCTGCCGGGCACGCCCGCCGCCCACCGGGCGGACCGTCCAGTCATCGAGCAGCCGCAGCAGCACGGCCTGCAGCGCCACCGGCATGTCGCCGATCTCGTCGAGGAACAGCGTGCCGCCATCGGCCTCGCGCACCAGGCCAGGCGCGCCGCCGCGCCGCGCGCCGGTGAAGGCGCCCTCGACATGGCCGAACAGCTCGGCCTCGATCAGGGTCGCCGACAGGGCGGCGCAGTTAATCGCGACGAAGGCGCCCTGCCGGCCGCTGGCCTGGTGGGCATAGCGGGCGAGCTGCTCCTTGCCGGTTCCGGTCTCGCCGCGAATCAGGATCGGCAGCCCGCGCCGGGCGCCCGCCGCGACCTGGCGCAACGCGGCCATGACGGCCGGATCGTCGGCGATGAAGCCAGGCGCCGGATAGCCGGGCGCGGGATAGCCGGGCGCGGGATAGGCCGGCACCGTATCGGCTGGCACAGGCGCCGGTTCGGGCCGGATGTTCGAGGCGACGCGCGGGCCAGAATTCTCCGCCGCGGCGATGAACGTGCTGCCGACGCGGTCTTCCAGCAGCTGCGGATCGTGGCTGCGCCCGGTCGTCATCAAAGCGGAAAAACGGGTGCGGAACAGGTCGTCGAAATGCCGGCCGGGCAGGGCGGGCAGGCCCTGCAGCAGGAAGCGCGCCTGCGGGTTGGCGCCGAGCACGGTGCCGTCCGGGCTCAGCGCCAGCAGCCCGGCGCTGAGCGTGCGCAGGTATTCGCCGCGATTGTGGAAGGCGACGATCACGTCGCGGCCATGGTGCAGCCGGAACAGCCCGTTCTCGATCTGTGTGGCGGCCATGCCGACCAGCGCCTGGGTGTGCGGCTGGCGCGATCCGCAATGCGACGAGGCATCGAGCACGCCGGCGACCTGGCCATCGGGGCCGAGGATCGGCGCCGCGGTGCAGGTCAGGGTGCCGTGGCGGGCGAAGAAGTGCTCGCCGCCGTGCACGGTCAGCGCCCGGCCGATCTGCGCCACGGTGCCGAGCGCGTTGGTGCCGCAGTGCTGCTCGGTCCAGGTCGTGCCCGGGCGGATGCTCGCGGTTTTCGCCGCCGTGCGGAAGCTCGGATCGGCGATGGTGTCGAGCAGCACCCCATCCGGGTCGGCGAAGGCGATCAGGAAGTTCGATCCGGCGATCTGGCGATACAGCGCCTGCATCTCGACCAGCGCCAGGTTGCGCGTGAGGTCCGCGCGCTCGCGGCGCATGGCAAGCCCGGCGGCGTCGATCTGCTCCAGCGGCATCGGCCGGTGCGGGTCGAGCCCGGCTTGAAGGCAGCGTGTCCAGCTGGCCGAGATCGCGGGCGGCAGCAGGTCGATCTGGGCCACGCCGGTACGTTCCAGCAAGTTTCTGGCGCGGTTCAAATTCTGATCGACCGTGTTCAGCATCGATGTCTCCCCGGTCTGAAATGCGGGTGCGTCAAGGCACCGCCGATTGGAGGAAAGTCTAAAACCGGATCGATCCGTCCCCCAACCCCTGGCTCCGCAACTTATGGTGTGACGGGCATGTTGTTCCGTTTCGAAACAACGGAACGTTTCGTCATTGTTGCGGGCCGCAACAGCGTCCGGCCGGCATGCCGGCGAAAACTGGCGGCTTTCTGTCACTTTCCGGCCTGGCACGGCCGTTGCAATTCCCTCCGCAACGGCCGGACGAAATGAAGGCTGAGGAGGGCTCCGAATGAAAGCCGCCGTACTCGACAGGTATGACGAGGCATTGACCGCCGAACATCTGGTCCATTACCGGGACGTTCCGGACCCGAAGATCGAAAATCCGGGCGACATCGTCGTGCGCATCGGCGGCGCCGGCGTCTGCCGCACCGACCTGCACATCGTCGAGGGCATCTGGCGCGGCAAGGTCGAGGTCAACCTGCCCTACATCATGGGCCACGAGAACGCCGGCTGGGTCGAGGCGGTCGGCCGCGGCGTCGAAAGCGTCAAGGTCGGCGACGCGGTGATCTGCCATCCGCTGGTCACCAGCGGCCACTGCCTGGCCTGCCGGCGCGGCGACGACATGCATGCCGACGGCAGCGTATTCCCCGGCATCAACGCCAACGGCGGCTATGCCGAGTACCTCCTCACCGGCGAGCGGGCGCTGATCAAGCTGCCGAAGTCGCTCGCGCCCAAGGATGTCGCGCCCTACACCGACGCTGGGCTGACCGCCTACCGCGCCGCCAAGAAGGCCTCCCGCCACCTGCTGCCGGGCCAGTACGCCGTGGTCATCGGCGCCGGCGGCCTCGGCCATATCGGCATCCAGGTGCTGGCCGCGCTGTGCGCCGCCGAGATCATCGTCATCGACCGGTCCGACGTGGCGCTTGCGCTGGCCCGCGACTGCGGCGCCCACCACCTGGTCAAGGGCGACGGCACCGAGATGGCGGCGGTCATGGAGCTGACCCACGGCAACGGCGCCGAGGCGGTGATTGACTTCGTCGGCGAGGGCGACGCCGTGGCGATGGGCCTGGCAATGACTCGCAACGGCGGCTTCTATTACGTCGTCGGATACGGCGGACGCATTGAGCTGCCGACCATAGACATGGTGACGTCGGAAAAGACCATCGTCGGCAACCTGGTCGGCACCTACCCCGAGCTGGTCGAGCTGATGGCGCTGGCCGATCGCGGGCTGGTCAACCTGGCGACCCGCGAATACCGGCTGGCGGACGCCAACCAGGCGCTGAAGGACCTGCACCACGGCAAGATCAAGGGCCGGGCGGTGCTGATCCCATGAGGCCGATTCCATGAGGCCGATCCCATGAGAAGCCTGACACCCGCCGCGCCGTCGCCGCCGTTGCTCGACGTGCTCGGCGCGCGCTGGACGCTGGATGCGCCAGTGGTGGGCGTCGCCTGGGACGAAGACCTCGCTGGCTTCGGATTAGGCGACGGCTCGGTGGCGATGGCGCGGGCCGAATGGGCGGGTGCCGCGGAACTTGAACCCTGCAACGGCGGTTTGAGCCTGACGCCGGCGACGGCGCTGCCGCCGCCCGTGTCGCGCCAGCGCGTGCATCAGGGCGCCTGCCTGGATATCGCGGCGCTGTCCGATGGCGGCTTCCTCACCGGGGGCGACGATGGCCGCCTGATCCGCACCACCGAGAACGGCGTCACCGCCGAGCTCGAAAACCATGCCGGAAGATCCATCGGGTGGGTCGCCGCGGGCGCTGCCGGTTGGAACGCCGCCGCGGTTGGCCGCCAGGTCCACCTCAGCGGAAGGACCCGCCAGGCCATCGATCTGCCTGCCGCCGTTACGGCACTCGCCTTCGATGCCGCCGGCACCCGCCTCGCCATGGCGCATGACCGGGGCATCACCCTGTGGACCCCGGACGCGCCGACAACCGTGCTTCGTACCGAGGGCTGCCCGGTATCGATCGCCTGGAGCCCGGACGGCGCCTATCTCGTCTGCGGCCTGCGTGAGAATGCGCTGCATGGCTGGCGGCTGGCCAGTGGCGGCGGCGGCGGCGACATCGAGATGAGCGGCCATCCTGAGGAGCCACGGTCGCTGGCCTTCTCCGGCGACGGCAGCTTTCTCGCCAGCAGCGGCGCGCCGGGCGTGATGTGCTGGCGCTTCGATCCGCCGGCGGGCCGTCCGCCGGTCGAGTGCGGATTGCCCAGCACCCGGCTGCCGGTCTGCCGGGTCGCCTACCATCCGACGTTTCCCCTCATCGCCGCCGGCTACCGCAACGGCGCGGTGCTGCTGTGCCAGCCCGCCCGCGACGACGCGCTGTTCGTCAAAGGTGCGGCCGGCGGTTCGGTCAGCGCGCTCGCCTGGTCGGCTGACGGCAAACGCCTGGCCATTGGCACCGACGGCGGCGAGGCGGGGCTGGTGAACCTGCCCGGCCAGCTTTTCAACTTCGCCCGATCGTCGAGGCCAGCAGACGCGCGCCTGCAACAGCGGAGCCCCATTCCATGAGCGACGACGCCCTGTCCAAGGACCGGTTCTTCCAACGCCTGGGTCAGCTCTCGGAAGAGATGATCGCCGCCCACGACAAGGATTTCACCATGGGCGCGCTGGTGCTGGCGGCGCGCTTCATCGCCGAGGGCAAGCCGGTCGGCCAACGCCCGACTGCCGCGACCACCCCATGATCCGGCCCTGCCGGTACGTCCCATTATGGGACGCCTGAAACGGCTCACGTGACACGCTGCGACATGCTGCACTGCAGTATATACTGATAACGCGGTAACTTTGCTCGGCGTTACTCTCAACATTACTTGGCATAGGCTTTGCAAACCAGTTTCGAGCGTAGTCGAACATCCAGGCTTGCCTACCCGATCACGGTTCGGCGCGTAAACATCCAACGGAGGAGTTCCCAGATGCCGGATAGCCTTTCCCTCACGAAGATCATCACCCAGAAGGGGATGAGCATCGCGGAGGCGGCGCGCAGAACCGCCGACCTCGGCTGGACGCCGAGCTATGTCCAGGAAGCGATGACCTTCCCGACCGA
>JANXRT010000360.1 GCA_025356735.1 Acetobacteraceae bacterium
CGCAGGTCGGTCTGCAGCTGGTCGAGGTAGCCGCCGCAGGTGAAACCCCAGCCGCGCCAGCCTTGTTCCCTGAGCTTCAGCAAAAAGGCTTCCTGCCTGCCGCCGCCCATGCCGCAGATGACGATGGCCGGCTGCAGTTCACGGATTTTTGCCGCGTCGGCATCGGCGCGACCGTAGCCGTCAAACGCTCCGAGAATACGGATGCCCGGAAAATGCTCGGCGATACGGCCGGCGGCGGTTGTCGCTATGCCGGGCGCGCCGCCAATCAGGACAATGCCAAGGTCGCGTTCACGGGCGTGGCGAAAGACTTCCGGCGCGAGCGAGGTGGTGTCGAAGCTGACCCGCCGCGGCGCAATCCGGTGCAGCCACTTCATCGCCAGGCACATGCCGACGCCGTCGGGCAGCACGAAGTCGAACGCCTCGAGGTCGCGCCGGAACGACGCCGACCGGCGGACCAGCAGCACCGTGCCGGGATTGGCGAAGGTGACCAGCACGGCCTCGGTCGGCGCGGTGCTGAACAGGCGCAGCGCGACCGATGCCGCGCTATTTCCGGCAGGTGCCAGCAGCGCATGAACGGGCACCCCAAGCGTATCCGTGAGCTCGATGCTGCCGGCAGTCGAAGGCACCGGAGCGCGGCGTTGGTCGCCCAGAATTTGGCGGGGTGTACTCATACCGGAACAATACCGGGCGCCCTGGGACCGGGCATGGGCCGCACGGCGGGTCGGCTGTCCGCCTATCGGTGCGGATCGAAAGAACTAGCCCCTAAGTAAGGCGGATCCAGGGACGTTATTCCTGGCGGGTTTGGGCACAGCCCGACCTTCCTGTGCTCCCGAACCCCCGCTCGCCTCGCACCGTGCCGGTCAGTTCCGCCACCTCGACGAACCGTCCGCGAAGCACCGGCGCCAGCACTGCCTGAGCTATACGCATGCCACGCTCGACGGTAAAGGAGTCTGCGCCGGCATTCAGCAGGATGACCTGGATCTCGCCGCGGTAATCCTCGTCGATCGTGCCGGGCGCATTGGCGACCAGGATGCCATGGCGCAGGGCCAGGCCCGAGCGAGGCCGTATCTGCCATTCATGGCCAGCCGGCAGCGCGACCGCGATCCCGGTCGGGATCAAGGCGCGCTCCCCCGCCCCGATGACCACAGGTGCGGCGACCGCGGCCAGCAGGTCCATGCCCGCGGCGCCCTCCGTCGCATAGGCCGGAAACGGCAGGTCGGCGCCGTGCGGCAGGCGAAGCACCTCGATCGTTGCCGGTCCTGTCACGTGAAAAACGCGGCGATGCGCTGAGCCAGCCGCCTGGCGACCTCGGTCTTGGCCAGGCGCGGCCAATCCTCGACGGCACCGACGGTTACCAGGTGCACGGCGTTCTCCGCCCCGCCCATGATCCCGGTGGCCGGCGAAACATCGTTGGCGACGATCCAGTCGCAGCCCTTGCGCGCCAGCTTGGCCTGGGCGTTGGCCAGCACATCGTCGGTTTCCGCTGCGAAGCCGACCACCAGCGCCGGCCGCCCCGGACCTGCGACGGAAAGTCGGGCCAGGATGTCGGGGTTGGCGACCAGCTCCAACGCCGGCGCGCCGCCATCGGCGGTCTTCTTGACCTTGCCGGCCCAGGCGTTGGCGACCCGCCAGTCGGCGACGGCGGCGGCGCAGACGGCGATATCGACGGGGAGGCTGGCCTCGCAGGCGGCCAGCATGGCGGCGGCGGTCTCAACCCGGTGCACCGCCATGCCCGGTGGATCGGCGAGGGCGACGGGGCCTGACACCAGCGTGACCACGGCGCCGAGTTCGGCGAGTGCCGCGGCGATGGCGTAGCCCTGCTGGCCGGAGCTGCGATTGGCGATGTAGCGAACGGGATCGATCGGCTCGTGCGTCGGCCCGGCGGTGACCAGCGCGCGGCGGCCGGCTAACGGCGTACCGGTAGACAGCGCGGCCGCGATGGCGGCCAGGATTGCCGGCGGCTCCGACAGCCGGCCGGGTCCGAACTCGTTGCAGGCCATGACGCCCTCATCCGGTCCGACAAGGAGCACGCCACGCCGGGTCAGCAACTCGACGTTGGCGACTGTGGCCGGATGCAGCCACATCCGCACGTTCATCGCCGGTGCCGCCAGCACCCGCTTGTCGGTCGCCAGCAGCAGGGTGGTGGCGAGGTCGTCGGCGATGCCGGCGGCCATCTTGCCGAGGATGTTGGCGGTGGCCGGCGCCACCACCACCAGGTCGGCGGCGCGCGACAGCTGGATGTGGCCCATCTCGCTCTCGTCGGTCAGCGAGAACAGGTCGGTGAACACCCGGTGCTCGGACAACGCCTGCAGCGACAGCTCGGTGACGAACTGCTTTCCGGCCGTGGTCAGCACGCAGGTGACGCCGGCCCCGGCGCGGCGCAGCAGGCGCACCAGCTCCAGCGACTTGTAGGCGGCGATGCCGCCGCCGACGATGAGCAGGGTCCGCCTGCCGGCAAGATCGATCACAGCCGCCAGCCCGAATGGATGGCGGCTATCCCGCCGGACAGGTTGCGAAAGGCGACCCGCGACAAGCCGGCCTGGCGCATCATCCCCGCCAGCGCCTCCTGGTCGGGGAAGGTGCGGATGCTCTCGGCGAGATACTGATAGCTGTCGGCGTCGCCGGCGATCATCCGGCCGAGCCGCGGCAGCACCCGGAAAGACCAGGCGTCGTAGGCCGGCGCCAGGGCCGCGACGCGCACGCGGCTGAACTCCAGGCACAGGAATTTGCCGCCCGGCCGGAGCACCCGGCGCGCCTCCCGCAGCACCGCGTCCTTGTCGGTGCAGTTGCGCAGGCCGAACGCGATCGACACCCGGTCCACCGACCGGTCCGGCAGCGGCAGGCATTCGGCGTCGGCGACGAGGAAAGACAGATCGGCGGCGAACCCTCGGGCCAGCGCGCGGTCGCGCCCGACGCCGAGCATGGCCGGGTTGATGTCGGACAGCAGCACCGGCCCGCCGCCGGCGCGCAGCCAGTTGAAGCCGACGTCGCCGGTGCCGCCGGCAAGGTCGAGCAGGGTCTTGCGCGCGTCCGGGCCAAGCTGGGTGTTGAGGATCGCCTTCCAGACCCGGTGCACGCCAAGCGACATCAGGTCGTTCATCAGGTCGTAGCGCGGTGCGACGCTGTCGAACACGGCGCGGACCATGGGCTTCTTCTGGTCCCGGGCCACGCGCCGGAAGCCGAAATCGGTGTCCCCGCCGGATGGGCTGGGATCATCGCGGTCCGATGGCGCGGGGTTGTCGCTCATGCTGGCCAATGTATAGCCTGATCGCAGCCATGCCGGAACTCCCCGAGGTCGAGACCGTGATGCGAGGCCTGCGGCTGCGGCTGGAGGGCAGGGCGATCGTGCGCGCCGAAATCCGCCGCGCCGACCTGCGCCGGGCGTTTCCGCCGGGACTCGCCGCGAGGCTGCGCGGCGCGCGGGTCGAGAGCTTCTCGCGCCGGGCGAAATACATCCTGATGCGCCTGGATGGCGGCGACACCGTGCTCATCCATCTCGGCATGTCGGGCCGCATGAACATCGCCCGCGCCGGCACCAACACGCCCGATCCGGCCCATGAGCACGTCATGCTGGAAACCGACGACGGCTGGCGGGTCGGCTTCGTCGATCCGCGCCGCTTCGGCTCGGTCGACATCCTGCTGACCGCGGGCGAGGACGCCCACAAGCTGCTGGCCGGGCTCGGACCCGAGCCGCTTGGCCAAGCGTTCACCACCGCCGTGCTGGCGGCCGCCCTGTCAGGCCGGCGCACGCCGATCAAGGCCGCCCTGCTCGATCAGCGCCTCGTCGCCGGCCTCGGCAACATCTATGTCTGCGAGGCGCTGTTCCGTGCCAGGATCTCGCCGATCCGGCTGGCCGGCACACTCTCGCGCGCCGCGATCACCCGGCTGGTTGCCGAAATCCGGGCAACCCTGAATGAGGCGATCGCCGCCGGTGGCTCGACGCTGCGCGACTACGCACAGCCGGACGGCGAACTCGGCTACTTCCAGCACGGCTTCAAGGTCTATGGCCGCGAGGGCGAACCCTGCGAACGATGCACCGGCACCTGCCGCATCCAACGCGTCGTCCAGTCCGGCCGCAGCACGTTCTATTGCCCACGCTCCCAAAAGTAGTATCCGGCGCCGCAGGCAAGAAGCATGGGGCTCTGCCCCATACCCCGCCCCACATTCAAGTATTGGGGGCCGTCGCCCTCTGGACACCCCCGACTTAGTGGATGCGCCCCGGGGCGCTACCCCGGCGGGGTTTGGGGCAGAGCCCCATGCTGCCTCGCTTGCGGCGCTCAGCCTGAGGGTCCCACTTGCCGGTGCAGCCCGGCGCTCTGTAAAACCTTTGGAGACCTCCGGGGAGCATCCGCCATGGCCGAGACCATCCTGATCGAGACGCATGGCCGAGTTGGGTTGATCCGGCTCAATCGGCCGCAGGTGCTGAACGCGCTGTGCGACCAGCTGATGACCGAGCTCGGCACCCAGCTTCTGGCGTTCGACGCCGACCCGGCGATCGGCGCCATCGTGCTGACCGGCACCGAGAAGGCCTTCGCCGCCGGCGCCGACATCAAGGAGATGCAGAGTAAATCCTATATGGACGCCTATCTCAATGACTTCATTTCGAAGTGGGACCGCATCGGCCAGAAGCGCA
>JANXRT010000370.1 GCA_025356735.1 Acetobacteraceae bacterium
GGATGCGATCGACGCCCGTGCGGGTGAACACCGATTGCTGGGTGACGAACTCGCGCTCCGTGCCCGGGAACATCACGCCACCAACGCTGCTGTATTCACCCTCGGTATTCTCACGCACGACATAGAAGTCGATATCTGCCTCGGTGCGTCCGGCAAGCGGCGTGCGCACCCCCGGCATCAGCTTGCACGGCCGCAGGTTGACGTACTGGTCGAAGCCGCGGCGGATCGGGATCAGCAGGCCCCACAGCGAGATATGGTCCGGCACGCCAGGAAACCCGACCGCGCCCAACAGGATGCTGTCAGCCTCGGCCAGCCGGTCCATGCCGTCACCCGGCATCATTGCCCCGGTCGCCTTGTAGGTCTCGCAGGACCAGTCGTACTCGTCGAGCTTCACAGCAAAACCGAACCGGCTGGCCGCGGCATCCATCACCCTCAGCGACTCGGGCACGGTTTCCTTGCCAATGCCGTCGCCCGGGATCACGGCGATACGATAGGTCTTGCTCATGGCGACGCTCCTCGTTGCGGATCAAACTGCGGCCGGGCGGAGATGGACGCAAGCGCGCCAGGGCGCTACGCAACAGGAAAGCCCAACGGGAAAGAAATCGATGCCGAGGCAGCCGACCACCCCGCACATGACCGAATGGGACCGCGACGCGGCGCTCACCACGGCGCGCATCCTGCTCGAGATCAAGGCGGTGAACTTCCGTCCCGCCGAGCCCTACACCTTCACCGCCGGCTGGAAGTCGCCGGTCTATATCGACTGCCGGCGAATCATCTACTTCCCGCAGGCGCGGCAGAAGATCTGCGACCTCAGCGTCGAGAAGATCCAGCGCCACATCGGCTACGAGTCGATCGAGGCGGTGGTCGGCGGCGAGACCGCCGGCATCCCCTTCGCCGCCTGGATCGCCGACCGCATGGCGGCGCCGATGGCCTATGTCCGCAAGAAGCCCAAGGGCTTCGGCCGCAACGCCCTGATCGAGGGCGACGTGCCGGAGGGCAAGCGCACCATCCTGGTCGAGGACCTGACCACCGACGGCGGCTCCAAGATCAAGTTCGCGCAATCTTTGCGCGACGCCGGCGCCATCGTCGAGCACACCTTCGTGGTGTTCTTCTACGGCGTCTTTCCCGGCAGCTTCGAGACCTTGGCCAAGATGGGCATCCAGCTGCACCATCTCTGCACCTGGTGGGACGTGCTGGAGGCCTGCCGCGACCGGCCTTATTTCTCCGACGGCGACCTGGCCGAGGTGCGGAAGTTCCTCGACAATCCGGTTGCCTGGTCGGCGTCCCACGGCGGTGTCGCCTCGGCGGAGGAAGCCGCCGCCCGGCGCCTCGCCGCCGACGCATAGGCCAAACCGAAAAAACCGTTACATTTATTTAACGTGCAAATGTAAACTTGCCGGCAGGCGCCATGCCATAATTTAGGACGGCGCCGTACTGGGAGCCTGCATGTATTTCGCCATTGCCTTGCTGCTGATCGCGGCGTCCATAGCGGCCGCGATCCTCGCGCTGTACCTGCACGATGTCCGCCAGACCACCCACACCATTCTCCGAAACTTCCCTGTGGTCGGCCACTTCCGCTATTTCGCCGAGACCTGGGGCGAATACATGCGGCAATACCAATACCTTCCGGACTGGAGCGAGCGGCCGTTCAACCGCCTCGACCGCTCCTGGATCTACCGGTCGGCTAAGGGTGTCTCTAACCTGGTCAGCTTTGGGTCGGAAAACCTTCCGTCGTTCGTTTTTCGCAACGCCGCCTTCCCGGTGCTCGACGAGGAAAAGCGACCCTATCCCGGCAAGCTCATCGGCATCGCCGAAGGGCCGGGCGCCTGTGAAAAACCCTACCTCGGCACCAGCTTCTTCAACATCAGCGGCATGAGCTACGGCGCGCTCAGCCACGCCGCGGTCGCCGCCCTGTCGCGCGGCGCCCGAATGGCCGGCATCTGGATGAGCACCGGCGAGGGCGGCTTGGCGCCGCAGCACCTGGCCGGCGGCGCCGACATTGTCATGCAGATCGGCACCGCCAAATACGGCGTGCGCGATGAATTCGGCAACCTGTCTGCGGAAAAGCTCCGCGCCATCGCCGCCCACGAGCAGGTCAGGATGTTCGAAATCAAGCTCGCCCAGGGTGCCAAACCCGGCAAGGGCGGCATCCTGCCGGCCGCCAAGGTCACCGCCGAGATCGCCGCCATCCGTGGCATTCCCGAGGCCCAAGACAGCATAAGCCCGAACCGCCATACCGACATCGGCAACGTCGCCGAACTCGGCGCCTTCGTGAACCGGGTGCGCACGATCAGCGGCAAACCTGTCGGCGTGAAGATGGTGGTCGGCGACCAGCACTTCCTCGACGAATGGTTCGCCGACTGCACCGCCAACCCGGCGCATTGCCCGGACTACATCCACATCGACGGCGGCGAGGGCGGCACCGGCGCGGCGCCAGCCGCATTGGCCGATTACATGGGCACGCCGATCACCCAGGCGCTGCCGATCGTTGCCGCAGCGCGCGCCCGCCACGGGCTGCAGAACCGCATCCGCCTGTTCGCCGCCGGCAAGATGGTGACGCCCGACAAGGTCGCCTGGGCGCTGTGCATGGGTGCCGATTTTGTCGTCTCGGCGCGCGGCTTCATGTTCAGCATGGGCTGCATTCAGGCGATGAAATGCGGCAGCGGCCAATGCCCAACCGGCGTCACCGCCGCCGACCCGAAGCTGATCGCGGGCCTGGACCCGGCCGATAAGGCGGTGCGCGTCATGCGCTACGCCCAAAGGCTGCGCGACGAGGTCGAAATCCTTGCCCACTCCTGCGGCCTGACCGACCCCACCGGCTTCCTGCCGCGCCATGTCACCGAAATCGAAGCTGGCGTCGCAGGGTTCCGCAACCAAAACGGAGACTAGAAGCGCCGCAGGCAAGGAAGCTTGGGCTCTCCCTCCGCAGGCATTCCAACTGGCTGAAGGCAGCCAGTCGGAACCTTTGCCTGCTACGCCCAAACCCGCCAAGGGGCCGTCGCCCCTTGTATCCCCTTCACTTAAGTGATGCGCCCCGGGGCGCTCCCCGGGCGGGGTTTGGGGCAGAGCCCCATGCTTCCTTTTCTTCCCTAATGCCAATCGCCGGCGCTAGAGTGGGCACCTCAAAGCATGAGGCAACACATGACCCCTCCTCCTTTCGGCGCCAACTCCGCCGCGGCGCGTGACATCGCCAACCTGATCCATCCCTACACCGACCTGCAGACGCACCAGGAAATTGGCCCGATGGTGATCAGCCGCGGTAAGGGCGTGCGCGTGTTCGACGAGAACGGCCGCGACTACATTGAAAGCGTCGCCGGGCTGTGGTGCGCCTCGCTCGGCTTCGACAACGAGCGCCTTGTCAAAGCTGCTACCGACCAGATGCGAAAGCTGCCGTTCTATCACGGCTTTACCGCCAAATCGCACGAGCCGATGATCGATCTGGCCGAGATGCTTATCCAGCGCGCGCCGGTGCCGATGAGCAAGGTGTTCTTCGCCAACTCCGGCTCCGAGGCCAACGACAGCGCCGTTAAGATGGTCTGGTATTTCAACAACTCCCAGGGACGGCCCGAGAAGAAGAAGATCATCGGGCGGATGAAGGGTTATCACGGCATCACCCTGGTCGCCGCCTCGATCACCGGCTTGCCCGCCAACCACCGCAGCTTCGACGTGCCGTTTGACCGCTTCAAGCACACTATGGCGCCGCATTATTATCACGGCACAACCGAGGGCGAGTCTGAGGATGCCTTCGCCACGCGCTGCGCCGACGAGCTGGAAAAGCTGATCCTGGCCGAAGGGCCTGACACGGTGGCAGCGATGTGGGCCGAGCCGGTGATGGGCGCCGGCGGCGTGATTGTTCCGCCGCGCGGCTACTTCCAGAAAATCCAGGCGGTGCTGCAGAAATACGATGTTCTGCTGGTCGCCGACGAGGTCATTTGCGGCTTTCATCGTACTGGCAACTACTGGGGCAGTCAGACTCTCAACATCGAGCCGGACATCCTTGTCTGTGCCAAGGCGCTTTCCGCGTCGTACCTGCCGATCTCGGCGGTGATGGTGAACGACCGCGTCTTCCAGGGATTGGCGAAGGAAAGCCACAGCATCGGCACGTTCGGCCACGGCTTCACCTATTCCGGCCACCCGGTGCCAGCGGCGGTCGCCATCGAGACACTGAAGATCTATGACGAGACCAACATTGGTGGCCATGTCGCCGAGGTCGGTCCACATTTGCAATCCGAACTTCGCCGCCGCTTCGCCGGTCACGAATTGGTTGGCGAGGTTCGTGGCGTCGGGTTGATGGCGGCTGTGGAGCTGGTCGCCGACAAGGAAAAACGCGAAAACTTTCCGGCTGCCGCGAAGATCGGCGGCCGGCTGGTGGCGCTGATGCAGGAAAACGGCGTAATTGGCCGCGTGTGCCCGATAGACAGCCTGGTGTTCAGCCCGCCGTTGATAATTTCGATCTCCGAAATCGACGACATGCTCGATCGGGTATCGACATCGCTCGACGCGTTGACCGTGCAGCTGCGACGGGAGAAGATCGCCGTCGTGGCCTAGCCCGACACCAACCGAACCGGACACAAGATCCGGGTTGGCCGCGTTAGAAGGAGGTCGTGATGAACCTGCCCCTCAGCGCCAATAGACTGGCCGAGATCAGAGCCCTGCACATCGGAAAGATCGATGTCAGCCAGCCGGCGCTCTACCAGGAAGACACCTGGCGGCCGTATTTCGAACGGCTGCGGCGGGAAGATCCCGTGCATCGCTGCGAGGGCGGCCTGTACGGCGACTACTGGTCGATTACCCGCTATCAGGACATCCTGAACGTCGACACGAACCACAGGCTGTTCTCGTCCGATGCCAGCGTCGGCGGCATTACGCTGCGCAGCGTGCCGGTCGATGCGCGCCGGCCGAGCTTCATCTCCATGGACCCCCCGAAGCATGATGAGCAGCGCCGCGTAGTGTCGCCGATCGTCGCACCGATGAACCTGCAGAAGCTCTCGGCGACGATCCGCGAGCGGGCCGGCAACATCCTCGATGGCCTGCCCCGTGGCGAGACCTTCGACTGGGCGGAGCGGGTCTCGACCGAACTCACCACCCAGATGCTGGCAACCCTGTTCGATTTCCCCTTCGAAGACCGCAACAAGCTGACCTACTGGTCGAACGTCGCCACCGTGAACACCCGCGCCGGCACCGAAATCGATTCCGACGAAAAGCGCGAGGCGGTGCTGGACCAGGCGATGGATTACTTTCGTGAGCTGTGGCGGGAACGCGCGGCGCTGCCGCCGCAGCCCGACCTGATTTCGATGCTGGCGCACGGTGAGTCTACCCGAGACCTGCTTGATCGACCGCATGAGTTCATGGGCACCCTCATGCTGCTGATCGTCGGCGGCAACGACACGACCCGAAACTCGATCTCCGGCGGATTGCTGGCGCTGAACCAGTTCCCCGACGAGTACCGCAAGCTGCGCGACAACCCGGCCCTGGTCACCAGCATGGTGCCCGAGATCATTCGGTGGCAGACGCCGGTGATCCACATGCGCCGGACTGCGCTCGCCGATGCCGAGGTCGGCGGCAAGCAGATCCGCAAGGGCGACAAGCTGGCGATGTGGTACATCTCCGGCAACCGCGACGAGGACGCGATCGAGCGTGCCGATGACTTCATCATCGATCGGGCCCGGCCGCGCCAGCATCTGTCGTTCGGCTTCGGCATCCATCGCTGCGTCGGCAACCGCCTCGCGGAAATGCAGCTGACGATCCTGTGGGAGGAAATCCTCAGGCGCCTCCCGGCCATCGAAGTCGTCGGCGAGCCGGTTCGTACCTACTCGAACTTGCTGCGCGGCATCAACAACCTGCCGGTGCGGATACCGGCCTAGGCAAGCAAGCATGGGGCTCTCCCTCCGCAGGCAAGCCAAGCGTCCGCCCCGGATACCCGGCGGCATCGAAATACCGCGTGTTGCCGACGGTCTGGGTCAGCACCATCGTCACGTGCCCGGCCGCATCGGGCTCGGATCGTACGGTGCTCGACATCGCATGCGGCATGGCGCCGTTCAGCATCGCTTCCGACAGCACGCGGCCGACGAGCTTGCCCTTGTCGGCGATCTTCAGTCCTAGCAGCCGCGCCACCGTCTTGCCGATATCGGCGTTGCTGGCAGGTGCCGCATCGGAAAAATGCTGCCGGAAGCTGGGTCCCGCAGCGCCCATGATGTTGCGGGTGTCGGCGCGCGAGAAGCTACCATGCATGCCCTGACCCTGCTGCAACCCGGTATCGGCGACCTCGACGCCGCAGGTCGTGGGATCGGCGCAGCCGAGGGAAAAGGATCGGAAGTTGACCGCGATCGCCGGCATCGGCGTGACGGCGGTGCCTTTCAGCGCGATTGCCGACAGCGGCAAGGTGCCGGCGATGCGGCCCAGCCCGTCATCGACGAACAGCCCGCTGACGTAGTCCTGTGCGGCCAACGCGGCGACCAGCCGGGCCGCCAGGGCGCGGTCGCCGGTCGGCAGATAGACAAGGTCGGAGCCGCCGTTGGAGGCGACGACGACCAGCGGGTGTGCCGGATCGGGGCCGATCAACCCGTTGCCGCGTACCCCGTACGAACCGGCATTGAGCTGCACGCTCTTGCCGTCCGGGTCATACAGGTTCATGCCCAGCGCGTGCGCGATGTCGATCGCGACGAACCCCGGCGGCAGCATGTTCGCCGGCAAGCCGGCATAGGTCTGCGTCGCCGCCCAGCTCGTGGCACTTTCCTTCGAGATCGTCGAGAAACCATGGTCCGAGGTGAGGATGACGTCGGTATCGCCGTCCAGCCCCTGCTGCTTGAGAGCAGTGAGCAGCTTGGCAAGGTCATCGTCGGCGTTCCGGATCGAGGCAAGCGAGGTGGGGCCGTTGATGCCCGGGATCAGCCGGCCCAGGCTGTCGCCTTGATTGTGCTGGGTGCCGTCCGGATCGCGCGACCAGAACACCATCACGAACGGCTTCTTGCGGTCCTTGAACAGTGGCAGCACGGCGCGTGTTGCGACATCGGCGAAGAAGTTCTGCTGCTCCACGTTGGCCGCCGACGTGCCCGCGACGGTGCTGGTGCCCGCCTTGCCGTTGTCGCCGCGCGTCGGCGCCTGTACGTCCAACTGCGCGCTCGCCAACCGCTGTTTCAACTCGTCCGAAACCGGAATGCCGCCCAGGCGCCCGGTGCTGTCGTCCACCACGATGGTGTGCTGCCCGGTGCGCTCGGTGTGGTCGAAGATCAATGCCGGGCCGAGCTTGCCGATGGTCGCGGTCGAAAACCCGACCCCGCGGGCGGCCTTGAGGATGGTCTCCTCGTTCAGGTAGTCGCCGGAAAAATGCTCGTCCACGTCGCCCAGCACCGGGTCGTTTTCCAGGAACGGCGTCAGGCTGTCGCCGGCGCCCGGCACCTGAAAACCGGTATAGATGACGTTGCTGAAGTCGCCGGTGTCGCCGAGCATGTGCCCGGTCGCCATGCCCGACGCGTTGGCCGTGGTAAAGGTCGGAAACAGCGAATGCGTGTTGGTGAAGCGCACGCCGCGTGCCAGCAGCGCCGCCATGGCCGGCGCGGTGTGCTCGTTGACCATTCCCGGCCGCAGCCCGTCGGCCACGAACAGCAGCACGTTGTGTGGCCGCGGCTGTGCAACGGCAGTCGCAACCGGGCTCAGGCTCAGGGTCGCCAGCACGGCAGTGGTCAGGCGTAGTGTGGGCATTCCGGATTTCCTCGATCTATCCAATTGGGCTAACCGGAAAACCCCGAGCGAAATATCTCAGTTTGATGACATCGCCTCGCCGCGGCCGGCAAAGCGACGCCGGCCTTGGGCAGAACCTCGTTACATCGTAGGAGAGATCACGCGCAGGGCAGGTCGTCCGCGCGCGAGGAGCATGATTTGGCGGGTATCCCGGGCGACGGCATGATCGGCACCGCGTGGAACGCGATCTGGGCGGTCCGCGCCGGCATCCTCACCGCCCTGCACGTCGCCATCGCCTCGATGGTCAGCGTCCACGTGCTGCTGCGCAAGCGAGACATCGGCGCCGCCATCGGTTGGATCGGCCTCGGCTGGCTGTCGCCCTTCCTCGGCGCCGGGCTCTATTACATGCTCGGCATCAACCGCGTCCGTCGGCTGGCGCACGAACTGCGCGGTGGCCTGCCGCGCCTCGCGCCCGCCGCGCCGCCGGTGACGGAGATCGATCGCGACGACAGCCTGGTGGCGCTCGAACGGGCCGCCCTGCAGATCTCCGGGCGCCCCGCATTGGCCGGCAACAGCCTGAAGCTGCTGCAGAACGGCGACGAGGCCTACCCGCAGATGGTCGCCGCGATCGACGCGGCACGGACCAGCGTCATGCTGTCGAGCTACATCCTGCGCGACGACGCGGCCGGCGCCCCGTTCATCGACGCCATCATCCGCGCCAAGGCGCGCGGGGTCGAGGCGCGGGTGTTGCTCGACGGCATCGGCAGCGGCTACTTCGTCTCCCCCGCCTACCACCGGCTGCGGCGGGCGGGGGTGCCGGCCGCCCGGTTCATGCACTCGCCAAAGCCGTGGCTGATGCCGTTCCTCAACCTGCGCTCGCACAAGAAGATACTGGTCGTGGACGGCCGCGCGGCGTTCATCGGCGGCCTCAACATCGGCGCCGAGAACCTGCTGGCAAGCGCGCCGCGCAGCCCGGTGCGCGATGTCCATTTCGCGGTGCGCGGCCCGATCATCGGCCAGCTCGCTGACGACTTCGCCCGCGACTGGCTGTTCACCACCAACGAGGCGCTGGAGGGCGCCGCCTGGTTTCCGCCGCCCGAGCCGGTTCTGACGGCAGCGAACGGCGCCGGCATCGTCCGGGTCGTGACCTCCGGCCCAGACCGCGACCTCGACAAGATCCAGCTGCTGGCGCTGACCGCGATCACCTGCGCGCGCGGCAGCGTGCGGATCATGTCGCCCTACTTCCTGCCCGACGACCTGCTGGTCTCCGCCCTGTCGCTCGCGGCGATGCGCGGCGTCGAGGTCGACATCATCATTCCCGAGCGCAGCAACCACCGGTTGGTCGATCTCGCGACCTGGCCGAACATCGAGCCTATGCTCCGCGCCGGCTGCCGCGTGTGGCTCAATCCGCCGCCGTTCGAGCATTCCAAGCTGATGGTGGTGGATGGACTATGGGCGATGGTCGGCAGCGCCAACTGGGACATGCGCAGCTTCCGGCTGAACTTCGAAATCAACCTGGAAGTGATCGAGACCGAGTTGGCGCGCATGCTGGACGACCGGATGCTGGGCAAGCGCCACAAGCCACTGACGCTGTCCGACATCGCCAACGCTCCGCTGCCGGCCCGGCTACGCGACGCCGGGCTGCGGCTCCTGCTGCCTTATCTGTAGAAAGCCGCGCTCACCACCGGCGGTAGCCGTGCCGGTAGCCGTAGCCGCCGCCAAACCCGAAGCCCGTGCCGACGATCACTGTCGGCCCGAACACCGGCGGGGCGTAATAGGCCGCCGGGTAGCCATAGCCGTAGCCAGGCTCGCCGTAGCCTGACACCGACGCCTGCACCGTGTCGCCCTGGGCATACATGCACTGGGTGTAAGCGATGTCATAACGTTGCTGCAGCGCGCCCGCCGACAGCTGGGCATTGCCAGCGCCCACCGAACTGCCGCCCAGCAACCCGGCGCCGGCGCCGATTGCGGCACCCGCGCCGAAATTCCCGGTCAACGAGCCGATCGCCCCGCCCGCCACCGCGCCGAGCGCGGTTCCGAGCGCCGCGCTGCCGATAGCGCTGTTGGTGGCGGCATCAGCCGGCGCCACGCCGCCGCCCTGCTGGAATGCGTATTGCCGGCAGCTCGAATCATCCTGTTGGAACGCGGCGAAGGTCTTGTCCTTGCCAGGCAGCGCCATCACGCTCGGGCCGGTTGGCGGCACCACCGTGCAGGCGGCGAACGCCAAAGGTGCCGCAAGAGCCATTATTTTCGAAGTTGTTCGCATATCCTGTCCCCTTGGCGCCGCCGAGCCGGATCCGTCCCACCGGGTGCGCCATCTTGCATCCACCGATAAGGCGGATTTCCTATATAGCGCGAAAATGCGGCAAATGAATGATCGGTTGCGATATGTTGCATGAGCCGCGTCGAGCTGGCCGCACGACGGCTCGCTGCACGATGGCTACGATTCCGCCCCTCCGTAGCCGCCGCCGCCCGGAGTTTCGATGACGAACAGATCGCCGGCCGACAGCTCGGCGCGAGCGGTGCCGGACAGCATCTCGGACCCGCCCCCGGCCCGCTCCACCCATTGCCGGCCGGCTGCCCCGTCGGCGCCGCCTTGCAGCCCGAACGGCGCCACGGTCCGGCGCGAGGCGACGATCACCGCGGTCATCGGGGCCAGAAAGCGAATATGGCGGATTGCGCCATCGCCGCCGCGCCATCGGCCCGCCCCGCCTGATCCGGCACGGATCGAAAACCGCTCCAGCCGCACCGGATAGCGCAGCTCGAGTATCTCCGGATCGGTCATGCGGGTGTTGGTCATGTGGGTCTGGATCGCCGAGGTGCCATCGAACCCCGGCCCGGCCCCTGTGCCGCCGCAGATGGTCTCGTAGTACTGATGGTCCGCATCGCCGAACAGGAAATTGTTCATCGTCGCCTGCGAGCAGGCGATGCTGCCGAGCGCCCCGAACAGCGCGTTGCACACCGCTTGCGAAACCTCGGTGTTGCCCGCGACCACCGCGGCACCGGGTGCCGGCGACAGGAAGGTGCCGGGCGGCAGCACGATCCGGAGCGGCTTGAGGCAGCCGTCATTGAGCGGAATGTCCGCGCCGACCAGGCAGCGGAACACGTACAGCACCACCGCCCGGGTGATCGCCGGCGGGGCGTTGAAGTTGCCGGCGCGTTGCGGCGCCGTGCCGGTGAAATCGACCACCGCCTCACGCGCCACCGGATCGACCGTGACCGCGATCCGCAACAGGGCGCCGTCATCCATCCGGTAGTCGATCGCCCCGCCGCCGATATGTCCGATCACCTGGCGCACGCTCTCCTCGGCGTTGTCCATGACGTGGCCCATGTAGGCGCGCACCACGGGCCAGCCGAACTCCTCCATCACGCGTGAGAGCTCCTGCACGCCGCGTTGGTTGGCCGCGACCTGGGCCTTGATGTCGGCCACGTTGACGTCCGGGCTGCGCGCCGGATAGCGCGCGCCGGTCAGCAACGCCCTGAACTCGGCCTCCCGCAGATGGCCGCGATCGACCAGCAGAAAATCATCGATCACCACGCCCTCCTGCTCCAACGTGGTGGAATCGGGCGGCGTCGATCCCGGGGTCATGCCGCCGATATCGGCATGGTGGCCGCGCGAGCCGACGAAGAAGCGTATCGTCTCGCCGGCTTCGTCGAACACCGGCGTGATCACGGTGATATCCGGCAGATGGGTGCCGCCGTTGAACGGGTTGTTCAGCGCCACCACGTCGCCCGGCCGCAGCGTGCCTCCACGCGCCCGCAGCACGGTCCGGACGCTTTCGCCCATCGCCCCGAGATGCACGGGGACATGCGGCGCGTTGGCAATCAGGGCGCCGGCGGCGTCGAAAATCGCGCAGGAGAAATCCAGCCGCTCCTTGATGTTGACGCTCATCGAGGTGTTCTGCAGCACCGCACCAGTCTGCTCGGCGACGTTCATGAACAGGTTGTTGAACAACTCGAGTCGCACGGGGTCGGGTCTGGAGCTATCGGCGGCCTCGCGCCGCGCCTGCGGCACCATGCGGCGCAGCAGCAGGTGATTTCGCGCCGTCACGCTCGCCGCCCAGCCAGGCTCGACCACGATGGTGCCGATCGCCTCGCGGATCAGCGCCGGCCCGGCGATGGCGTCGCCGGCCAGCAGCGCGTCGCGGTCATGCACGGGGGCCTGGTGCGCCGCGCCGTCGGTGAAGATTTCGACGTGGTCGATCGGCGCGGGCGCGCCGGAGGCCCGTGCCGGCAACACGCTTTCGGTCACCGCCTCGCCGGCTGCCAGCGCCTCGACGGTCACCGCCTCGACCATCAGCGCGCGGTCCGGAGTGGCAAAGCCGAAGCGTTCGCGGTGGGACGCGGTGAACGCCGCGACCATCACGGCAACACCGAGAAACGTCACGGCCAGCGCCGCCTCGGTGCCGGCATAGCGCAGCAGCACGCGGCGATTCACCGTTATCTCCGCCTTGTCGGCACCCTGTGCCAGCAGGGCGTCGGTGGCGTCCCGCGCCAACCGGTCGGCCAACTCGACCAGTTCTGGCAGCATCGCATCCACCAGCGGACGCTCGACCGCCTGCTCGCGGATGGCGCTCTGGTCGGCGAGGCCCATGCCGTAGGCCGACAGCACGCCGGCGAAGGGGTGCAGGAACACGGTTTCCATGCCGAGCGCGTCGGCGACCAGGCAGGCATGCTGGCCACCGGCGCCGCCAAAGCAGGTCAGCGCGAACTTTTCGACATCGTGGCCCTTCTGCACCGAGACCTGCTTGATCGCGTTGGCCATGTTGGCGACGGCGATCGCCAGAAAGCCCTCCGCCACCCCGCGCGCGTCCTGCCGGATCCCCGTCGCGGCCTCGATCCGGGTCGCGAGTCCGGCGAATTTCTCCATGGCGGCATCGGTGTCCAGCATCGCATCGCCGTCCGGGCCGAAGATCGCCGGGAAATGCCGCGGCTGGATCTTGCCGACGCAGATGTTGGCGTCCGTCACCGTCAGAGGTCCGCCATTCCGATAGGCTGCAGGACCGGGCCGCGCCCCGGCGCTGTCCGGCCCGACCCGCATCCGCGCGCCGTCGAAATGCAGGATCGATCCGCCGCCTGCCGCCACCGTGTTGATCGCCATCATCGGCGCGCGCATGCGCACGCCCGCAACCGTCGTCTCATAGGCGCGCTCGAACCGCCCGGCGTACAGCGCAACATCGGTCGAGGTGCCGCCCATGTCGAAGCCGATGATGCGCTCGAGCCCAGCCATCGCCGCGGTGCGCGCCGCGCCGACGATGCCGCCCGCCGGCCCCGACAGGATGGCGTCCTTGCCCTGGAACGCGTGCGCCTCGGCCAGCCCGCCGCTCGACTGCATGAAATACAGCTTCACACCGACAAGCTCGGACGCGACCTGATCGACGTAGCGCCGAAGGATCGGCGACAGGTAGGCATCCACCACGGTCGTGTCGCCGCGCGGCACCAGCCGCAGCATCGGGCTGACGGCATGGCTCGCCGAGACCTGCGCGAAGCCGGCCTGCCGCGCCAGGATCGCCAGCCGCCGCTCATGGTCCGGGTATTTCCACGAGTGCATCAGCACGATGGCGCAGGCGGTGATGCCGTCTGCCCTCGCCCGCACGAACTCGTCACGGGCGAAATCCTCGTCGAGCGGCTCGATCTCGGCGCCATCGACGCCGACCCGCCCAGGCACCTCGACCACCGCCTCGTACAGCAGCGACGGCAGCGTTATGTCGAGGTCGAACAGCCGCGGCCGCGCCTGGTTGCCGATCCGCAACGCATCGACAAAGCCGCGATTGACCACCAGCAGCGTGCTCTCGCCACGCCGTTCCAGCAGTGCGTTGGTGGCGACCGTGGTGCCCATCTTGATGGCGTCTATCAAGCCGGGCGGAATGGCCGCATCGGCATCGACGCCCAGAACCTGC
>JANXRT010000374.1 GCA_025356735.1 Acetobacteraceae bacterium
CAGCCGTCGCCCTCGCGCCCGAGCAGGGCGGAGGCCGGCAGGAAGGCGTCGGTGAACACGACCTCGTTGAAATGGTGCTCGCCGGTATGGGCGAGGATTGGGCTGATCTTCAGTCCCGGTGTGTTCCTGAGGTCGACCAGGAACTGGCTCATGCCGCCATGGCGATCGGAGGTATCAAGCGCACCTGTCCGGCAGCACAGGATCATGAAGTCGGAAACATGCGCAAACGATGTCCACACCTTGGTGCCGTTGACCAGATAGCCGCCCTGCACGGGTGCCGCGCGGGTGCGCAACGAGGCGAGGTCGGAGCCGCTGTCAGGCTCGCTCATGCCGATGCAGAAGAACGCCTCGCCACGGGCAATACGCGGTAGAATGCCTTGCTTCTGCTCCTCGGTGCCGACGCGCGCGATCAGCGGGCCGCTCTGGCGGTCGGCGATCCAGTGCGCCGAGACGGGCGCGCCGGCGGCGAGCATCTCCTCCAGAACCACATAGCGCTCCAGCGCGCTGCGCTCATGGCCGCCATATTCGCGCGACCACGACATGCCGATCCAGCCGGCTTCGCCGACCTTGCGGCTGAACCCGGGCGAGTGCCCGTTCCAGCTCTCGGCGCGCTGCCGGGCGGAGTACGCGGGCATCTCACGGCTCAGGAAATCACGCACCTCAAGGCGGAGGTTTTCCGCTTCAGGGCAGGCCGGGGGAGGGGCGAAGGTAAAGGCGTTCACGGCAAATCTCCTTCGGCAATTCAGCGGAGCCTACCAGCCGGTAGCCCACCCGCAACCCATGGGAAATATGGTTCAGCCGACCGGATGCAACTCCCAGATCGCACCGCCGGGCGGCGGCGGGGTGCACAGGATCGGCACCGCGTTGGGCGTGCGGAAATTCGGTTCCAGCCCCATCGCACCCCGCAGCGCCCGGAATAGCGCGCCGTGGGCGACCACTAGCACGGCCTCCGGCTGCAGCACGCAACGGTTGATCGCGGCGATGGCACGAGCCGTGAGATCGGAGAAGGATTCAGCGCCTTCCGGGGTCAGCTCGCCGGCGACCCAGTGCGCAAACCACTCGCCCATTGGATGGCCTTCCTGAACGCCGAAGGCGACCTCACGCAGCCCCTCGTCGATGCTGAACTCCATTCCCAGCGCCTCGGCCGCGATCTCGGCGGTGACGCGCGCGCGCGACAGCGGCGAGGCGACCATGCTGTTTATGCCGCGGTTGCGCAGCAGCATCGCGGCCGACCGGGCCTGCGCAAGCCCGGTCGGGTTCAGCGGGATATCGACGTTGCCCTGTGACAGGTTCTGCGCGTTCCAGTCGGTTTCGCCATGGCGCAGGAACCAGAACGGTATTCGCGTGAGCGTCGCCGGGACAACATCCATGAAGCTACGTCAAACCTTCGGCCACCATCGTCGCCTTGACCGCCGGGCGCGCCAGCATCCGTTCCAGGTGCGCCGCGACATTGGCCGGCATCGGAATTTCCAGCCGCTTGGCCCAGCTCTCGACATAGAACAGCGCGGCATCGGCCACCGAGAAGGTGCCGAGCAGGTACTCGTGCCCTTCCAGGGTCTTGTCCATGACGGCAAATGCCTTGGCGATCATCTCCTTGCCGCGCGCCTTCACCGTCTCCTCGTCGGCGGCGTTCGGCGCGAAGTTGGTCGGCCGGAACTGCCGTGCGAAGCCCTGCATGTGGATGGTCGAAACGGCGTAGTCCATCAGCTCGAGGCAGCGCGCCTGGCCGTCGAAATCGTCCGGCAGCAGCTTCAGCCCCGGATTGGTGCGCGCCAGGTAGTAGGCGATGGCGGGAAACTCGGTCAGCACCGTGCCGTCGTCGCGCACCAGCGTCGGCACCTTGGATTTCGGGTTGACCTCGACGAAGGGCGGCTTGAACTGCTCGCCCTCGCGCAAATTGACCGCGGTGGCCTCGAACGGCTTGCCGATCTCGTTCAGCAGCACGTGGATGCCGATCGAGCAGGCGCCGGGGGCATAGTACAGCTTCATGGTGAAATTCCTTTCCTGGTTCAGTCGAACAGCGAGCTGACCGAGCTTTCGTCGCTGATCCGCCGCATCGCCTCGGCCAGCAGCGGCGCGATGGTCGCCTGGCGGATGTTGCTGGCCAGCCGCACCGCCTCGGTCGCCAGGATGCTGTCGGTGATGGTCAGCATCTCGAGCGACGTGGACGAAATACGCGCGACCGCGCCGCCGGACAATACGCCGTGGGTGACATAGACGCTGGCCGACCGCGCGCCGCCGGCGATCAGCGCCTCGGCCGCGTTGCACAGCGTGCCGCCGCTATCGACGATATCGTCGACCAGGATGCAGTCGCGGCCCTCAACCTCGCCGATGACGTTCATCACCTCGCTGTCGCCGGCCCGCACGCGCCGCTTGTCGATGATCGCCAGATCGCAGCCGAGCCGGGTCGCGATGGCGCGCGCCCGCATCACGCCACCGACATCCGGGGAGACGATCATGAGGTCGCGGTTCTTGTAGTTCTCCTGGATGTCACGTGAGAACAACGGTGCCGCGAACAGATTATCCACCGGGATATCGAAGAAGCCCTGGATCTGCGCGGCATGCAGATCCATCGTCAGCACCCGGTTGGCGCCGGCCTGGGTGATCAGGTTGGCGACGAGCTTGGCCGAGATCGGCGTCCGTGAGCCGGACTTCCGGTCCTGCCTGGCATAGCCGAAATACGGGATCACTGCCGTGACACGCCGGGCCGAGGCGCGGCGCAGCGCGTCCAGCGTGATCAGCAGCTCCATCAGGTTGTCGTTGGCCGGGTAGGAGGTCGACTGGATGATGAACACATCCTCGCCGCGGACGTTCTCGTGGATCTCAACGAACACCTCCATGTCGGCGAACCGGCGCACCGAGGCGCGGGTCAGCGGCAAATTGAGGCACGCGGCAACCGCCTCGGCCAAGGGTCGATTGCTGTTGCAGGCGACGATCTTCATGCGGTTCTGATCCTGGGGCGCGCGGCTCGGCGCCAGCGATGGAGATGTCGGCGGGCAGGGAGTCTGCACATTTTAGCGATGGCGCCGTGGAGTGTCTATGAAGGCGCGCCCAATCTCGTTTCATCCGGCTTGATGGGCACCTCGCTGCCCGGCCCGCGCCGGCCGGACTGGGTCAGGATCACGTCGCGCACCCCGCCCGATGCCTCGGTGGCGACCACCACGGCGATGTCGCCCCAGAAGCCGTTCAGCGTGCCCGCCGGGATTTCGTTGAGCTGCACCACCCGGCCGCGCTCACGCGCCGCGGCGTCGGTGACGATCCACTGGATTTCCACCCGCTGCTGGCGCCCGGCGATAGCGACCATGCGGACCTCGCCGCGGACGGTGAAATCGGCTCCCGTCGCGGTGTCCTGCACCACCGGCCCCAGTTTTTCCAATTTTCCGCGCAGCTGCGATGTCAGCGAGAGATTGCCGTCGCCCGGCGCCCCGGTGACGGCGGCGACGAACACCTTGGCCGGCCGGTTGAACAGGCTGTTCGGGTCGGCGCGCTGCTCGCGGGCCTGGATGCGGGTCAACAGATCGGAAATCGCGGGGACCGCGTCGGCCGCCGCCTGGCGCAGGGTGGCTGGCGAGCCCTCCTGCCAAAGGAACCCCGGGATCGGTCGGCCCTCGGTGGCGCCGCGATCGCGGCCGGTCGGGTCGCGCACCACGAAGGCCGGCACCACGTCGCCGCCGTGATCCTCCGCCCGCAGCGCCAGCCGCCAGTCGCCCGACTGAACGCGCCCGGCATCCGCCGGGACCTCCAGAGCCTGCAAGCCGGCGGCCAGCGTGTCGGCGAATATCCTGCCGTTATCCGCGGACAGCCGCAGTGCCTCCGGCGCCGCCTCGATCGCCAGCCGGGAAGGTGGTGGCTGCGCCAGCCGCATCGCGTTGGCGCCGGGCTGGCCTTGAAACGGACGCGGCAGGTCGCCGCAGCTGGCCAGTGCCAGCAGGCAACTAAAGCACGCAGCTCGCCAGAAGCGGGAGAAGGATGAGAAAAAGGAAGATGATGAGGTAAGGCATGAAACGAACCTCATCCGCGCGGCGCCGCGATCACCGAAATCTGGTGGCCGATCGGCCCGCCGCCGGCCAGCGTCCGCCGCCGGTGGCTGAAGAATCTTTCCGGATCGGCCAGCGTGTCGGCGGGAATGACGTCGATCGTGCCGACACCGGCCGCCTCCAGACGGGCGGCACAGTATCCGGCAAGGTCGAACTGCCAACGATCCTTTCGGCTGCCTGACACAAAAAACCCGGCGCTGGCGGCTTCCCGCGCCAACACGGCGTCGCGAAGGTCCGCGCCGACCTCATAGGATGGCTGGCGGATGCACGGCCCGATGCAGGCGGCGACGCCCGACGGCCGGGCGCCCAGCGCCGCCATCGCCGCCACCGTCGCCTCCAGCACGCCTGCCACGGCACCACGCCAGCCGGCATGGGCGGCGCCGACGATGCCGCCGGCGACATCGAAGAACAGCACCGGCGCACAGTCGGCGGTAATGACGCCCAGGGTCAGGTCCGGCCGGTCCGTCACCATCGCGTCGGCGCGCGGGCCATCGCCGGTGCGCCACACCGGATCATCGGCGGCGATCGTCACCACCTCCGCGCCATGCACCTGCGTCAGGCCAAGCAGGCTTGCCGGATCGGCGCCGATGGCGCGGGCCGCGCGGGCGCGGTTTTCCATCACCGCATCACGGTCGTCGGCGCCGGACAGGCTGCAATTCAGGCTGGCGAACAGGCCGGCCGAGACGCCACCCAGGCGCGTGAAGAAGCCATGCGGCGCCAGCAGCGCCGCCGAAACCAGGGGCGACGCGGTCATGATGCGGCTCCGGATGATTCGAGGCCGGGCAAAGCCGGGCAGCCGGCGTGGCAGACCGCCATCGCCTTGAACAGCCGCCCCATCCGGTCAGGCTCGGCCAGCCGCCGCGCCGCCTCGATCAACCGCGAGGCGCCGGCCGGCGGCTGCGTCTGGGCGAGCTGGCCGGTGCGCTGGAACAGCCCGATCCCGGCAAGAAAGATGCCCTGCGGAACGGGACCCTGGACCTCGCAGCCGGCTTTCCGCGCCGTTGCGGCGAGCGCCGAAAAATCGACATGGGCGGTGAGGTCGGCGGTCCCGGGCGAAACCCACGGCTCGACCGGGGCGCCGTCGCGCAACGCCTGCAGGCTGTCGCCCGGCGCGCTCTCGGCCGGTCCGTAATCGAGGAACAGCGCGACGCCCGGATGGTGCCGGAACCTGTCGCCCAGAGCGCGCATCAGACCATGCGCAGGCTCGCAGACTTCGACCATCTCGCCATCCTCCGCGTGCCGGGACGGCGGCGCGGCGACAATGTCCACAAAACCCGCATCGATCACGTGGCGCTCGGTCCAGCCGTCGCCGTCGCGGCGGAATTGGCGGATAGGCAGGGCATCAAGGAATTCGTTGGCGAGCAGGATCATCGGCCCGTCGGGCAATTCCTCCGCCGCATCGTGCCAGGCAGCACCAGGCAGCGCCGTCGCCTGGATGGTGCGTAGCCGCGGTGAGCTTTCAACCAGATGCAGCCGCGCCGCGCGCCCGAAGTCGGGCGCGACGCGCCCAAGCACGCGCATCGCATCCGCCATCAGCGTGCCGCGTCCCGGCCCGGCCTCGGCCAGGATCACCGGGTCGGGCCGCCCGATAGTCCCCCAGGCAACCGCCGCCCAGGCGCCCAGCACCTCGCCGAACGCCTGGGTGATCTCCGGCGCCGTGGTAAAGTCGAAAAACGGATCGCGCGTCGCATAGTATTGGGCGTTGGCCGCCGCCATGAAGTGATCCAGCCGGCGCATCACGCCACCGCCCTGCCGCGGGAGATCAGCCAGATGCCGGCCAGCACCATCGGCAGCGACAGCCACTGTCCCATCGTCGTGCCGGCGATCAGGAAGCCGAGGAACGCGTCCGGCTGGCGGAACAGTTCCCCAACCGACCGGGCCAGCGCATAGCCGATCAGGAACACCCCGGTCAGCACGCCGAAGCGCGCTCGGACCGCCTCCCGCCGTGACAGCACCACCATGACGACAAGCAGGAGAAAACCCTCGATGCCGGCCTGGTAGAGCTGGCTCGGATGGCGCGGCACGTCGCCGCCGGTCGGGAAGATCATCGCCCACGGCAGCGACGCCGGAGCCTCGCGGCCCCACAGCTCGCCGTTGATGAAGTTGGCGATGCGTCCGAGCATCAGCCCGATCGGCACCACCACCGCCAGCCGGTCGGCAAAGCCGAGCAGCGGGATGGCGTGGCGGCGGCAATACAGCACAAGTGCCACGACCACGCCGAGGCAGCCGCCATGAAAGCTCATGCCGCCATGCCACACTTCCAAGGCGGAAAGCGGATGCTGCAGATAATAGCCCGGCTGGTAGAACAGGATGTAGCCGAGCCGGCCGCCGAGCACGACGCCGAGCGTCGCCCAGGTCAGGAAATCGTCGGTCTGCAAGGCGGTCGCGACCGCCGGGCTCAGCCGCACCAGCCGGCGCATGGCGCGCCAGCCGATCAGCAGGCTGACGATGTAGGCCAGCGCGTACCAGCGTATCGCGAACGGCCCGATCTGGATCAGCGTCGGGTCGATCTGCGGAAACAGCAGCACCGGCATCATCGGTAGCGGTCCGCCGTCGCCAGGAAGTCCTGGACATACAGCCGCACGCCCTGTTCAAGCGGCGTGAATTGGCCGCTATAGCCCGCCGCCCGCAGCCGGCCGATGCTGGCCTCGGTAAACGATTGGTACTGGCCGCGCAGAGTGTCCGGCATGTCGATGAACTCGACCGCACGGCCAACGCCGGCCGCATCGCTGACCGCATGGGCCAGGTCGAGGTAGCTGCGCGCCTGGCCGGTGCCGGCGTTGAACAGCCCGTTGACCTGCGGCGTATCGAGCAGCCACAGCAGGATATCGACGACATCCCCGACCCAGATGAAGTCGCGCCGCTGCTGGCCGTCGGCAGTTCCAGCAACATCGGAGCGGAACAGCCGGGCCGGACCGCCGGCCGCGACCTCGTCGTATTTCACCTTGACCACCGAAATCATCGATCCCTTGTGATACTCGTTCGGCCCATAAACGTTGAAGAACTTGAGCCCGGCCCATTGCGGCGGCCGCGGTGCCCCGGCTGCCAGCATCCGCGCCACGTTGAGGTCGAAGGCATGCTTGGTCCATCCATACAGGTTGAGCGGACGCAAGGTGTCGAGGTGCGCGACGCTGCCATCGTCGTTGAACCCACCTCTGCCGTCGCCATAGGTCGCCGCCGACGACGCATAAACGAACCGCGCGCCGCGCGCCGCGCACCAGCGCCAAAGATGCAGGCTGAGTGCCACGTTGCTGGCCCAGGCCTCGTCGCCATCCGTCGCCGTGGTCGCGCTGACGGCGCCCAGGTGAAAAACGATCTCGATCGGCGGATGGTCGGCCAGGAAATCGACCAGCGATTCGGGCGGGATGATCTCGGCCGGCGGATGGGAGCGCAGGTTGCGCCATTTTCCCTCGTTGCCGAGCCAGTCCACCACCACCGTCTCCAGCCCGCGGTCATGCAAGGCGGCGTGAAGATTGGACCCGATGAAGCCGGCGCCGCCCGTGACGAGAATCATGGCCGGGCTTATACGGGGTGGCTGTGCGCGGCGGAAGCATCCCCATATGTCTCGCTGTTCTCATTCGCCCCAACGAAAGGCCTGTTCCATGGCAGACCGACCAAAATTCCTCGATGACCTCGCCGGCATGGCCGGTGGCGCGCTGTCGGCGCTGACCGGCATGCGCGAGGAGGTCGAGGCGATGGTCCGCGCCCGCATCGACGAGGCGATGCGCCGGCTTGACGTGGTCCGCCGCGAGGAGCTCGACGCGGTCGCCGAGATGGCCGCCAACGCCCGCGCCGGGCAGGAGGCGGCGGAGGCCAAGCTGGCCGACATCGCGGCCCGGCTCGCGGCACTCGAGCACCCGCCGGTGCCGGCGCCGGTGTCGTCGCCTGCCGGCTTTGAAGGCGGCGGCGGGTTGGGCTGACAGCGATTTGGCACGAAAACTCTGCCTGGGGCTGTTGTCTCTATTGCAGTGCGGAATGGACGGTCGCTAATCTTCCAGGCATCGAGAATTGGGCACTCGCGCCCCTTTGAACATCGGGAAAGGCACCCGCGCCGTTTCGCTCTTTGGCCCTCCTCCATCCGGGAGACCCCGCATGTCCGCGCTGACAACCGCCTTCGACGATGCCGCCGCCAACCCGCTGGACCTCATGGAGCAGATCGTCATCGCCAACGACTGGGTGTTCGATCGCCGCAGCGACGCCGAGATGGCGGCCGAGGCGCCCGGCAAATGGTGCGACTTCGGGCTGTTCTTCAGCTGGTCGCACGAGATCAGCGCGATGCACTTCACCTGCGCCTTCGACCTGAAAGTGCCCGCCAGCCAGCGCGCCGCTCTCTATGAGTTGCTGGCGCTGGCCAACGAAAAATTGTGGATCGGCCATTTCGGCATGGACAGCGACGATGGCATGCCGGTGTTCCGCCACTCGATGCTGCTACGCGGTGCTCCCGGCGCCTCCGCCGAAAGCCTGGAGGACATGGTGGACATCGCGATCACCGAGTGCGAGCGCTTTTTCCCCGCCTTCAGTTCGTCCTCTGGGGCGGCAAACCGCCCGCCGAGGCGCTGGCCGCCGCCATGCTAGAAACCCTCGGGGAGGCGTAATTCTACTATGCCGGCCATCTGACGCGCTTTTCCGCGCTTCCAGTGCTCACGGCCCCGCTGTTCATGGTCGGTAGGCCGCTCCGCTCCCGTTCTCGAAAAACACGCCAGCTGACGCGGCCTAGCGAATTACTGCCGGCGCCTTGGGGTTGCTAGTGGAAGGGTAGCAGGCGACGATTGGGCATGACGATTCCATCTATATTGCTGGTTGGCTGCGGGCGTATGGGCGGGGCCATGCTGGCCGGGTGGCGGGAGCGTGGGCTGGCGTTTTCGGTCGCCGTCGATCCTGACCCCGTGGCTGCCTCGATCGCTGGACCGGACTTGTTGGTGGTGCCCGACTTCGCGGGCATTCCGCTCGGATTTGCGCCTTCGGCCGTGGTGCTGGCGGTGAAGCCGCAGAATGCCGCTGCTACGCTGCCTTTGTATGCGGGGTTTGCCGGCCGGGCGGTGTTCCTGTCGATCATGGCGGGGCGCAATCTGGCCGGCATGGCGGGGCTGCTCGGGCCTCGCGCTGCCATCGTGCGGGCGATGCCGAACACGCCGGCGGCGGTGCGACGCGGGGTTACGGTGGGGTTTGCCGGGCCGGGCGTTGCGCCGGCGCAGCGGGCACTTTGCGACGACCTGCTGAGCGCGATCGGCCGCGTTGCCTGGGTCCTGGAAGAGGCGCTGATGGACGCCGTCACCGCCGTTTCGGGCTCCGGCCCGGCCTATGTCTTCCTGCTTGCCGAGCTGATGCAGGCGGCGGCGATCGAGCAGGGCATCGATCCCGTGCTCGCACGCTTGCTGGCGCGTGAAACCGTTGCCGGGTCCGGCGCGTTGCTGATTGCCAGCACGGAAGAATCCGCCGCGCTGCGCGTCGCCGTGACCAGTCCCGGCGGCACTACCCAGGCGGCGCTCGAGGTGCTGATGGACGCCGCCGCCTGGCCCGCAACGTTGAGCCGCGCGATCGCCGCGGCGACGGCACGCTCCCGCGAGCTGGCCGGCTGACAGGAACATCCGCATGAGCGACAAGCCGGAAGCCATGCCAGAAACCATGACAGACGAGGCGATCGATACGGCGCTCGTCGCCGCCGCGTTCGAGCTGGCGGCCTCAGTGGGCTGGATACAAGTGAGCGTCGCCGACGCGGCGCGCGAGGCCGGCATCCCGTTGGCGCGGGCCCGTGCCCGGATGCCGTCGCGCCAGGCCATCCTGCGCGGCTTCGGGCGCATGGCGGACAAGGCGGCGCTGGAGAACGCGCCGACCGAGGGCACGGCGCGGGACAAGATTTTTGATCTGTTGATGCTGCGGATCGACGTTCACCAGGCCCACCGCGCCGGCGTGCTGGCAGTGCTGGACACCCTGCTCATCGACCCCGGCACGGCGCTGCTGCTCAACGCCCTGACCCGGACCAGCATGCGCTGGATGCTCGATGCCGCCGGCGTGCCGCGTGGCGGCGCGCTCGGGCTGATCTCGGACGAGCTGCGGGTGACCGGCCTGGTCGCGGTCTGGCTGTGGACCATCCGTGCCTGGCGGCGCGACGAAAGCGCCGACTTGGCGGCGACCATGGCGGCGCTCGACGCCGCGCTGACCCGGGCCGAGAACGTCGGCGCCTGGCTGGCGGGCCGTGGTCCCGCCACGGGGACGCCCGATATGGCGACGACCGGCATGGCGGCGACCGGCATGGCGGCGACCGGCGAGGAGACCATCCCAAATGTGCCTGCCGGCAGCGAAGTTGCCACGATCCCGACGCCGGAAGACTCGTTGCCAGAGCTGCCGCCGACCGAGCTGCCGCCCACCGAGCTGCCGCCGACCTCAGCTCCGCCCCCGGCGCATTGAACCGCGCGCCCGGTCCGTTGTAGCTTGCTCCGACACGGCACGGCATCGCCTGCGCCGCATCCAAGCCGCCCTGCAAAACAAGGAACCACCCCATGGCGTTCGATCCGAAGATGGCTTTCGGCACCGACTTCACCAAGATGTTCTCGGAGCTGAAGCTGCCGGCGATGCCGGACATGAATGCCATGATGAAGGCGCACCAGCGCAACATGGAGACGCTGACCACGGCCAACCGGATGGCGCTGGAGGGTGCTCAGGCGGTTGCTCGCCGACAGGGCGAGATCGCGCAGCAAAGCATGACCGAACTCACCGAGGCGATGTCGGCGCTGGCCGGCACCGCGACGCCGCAGGAGAAGGCGGCAAAACAGGCGGAGCTGGTGAAGCACGCTTATGAGCGCGCGGTAGGCAACCTGCGGGAACTCGGCGACCTGATCTCGAAGTCGAACGGCGAGGCGATCGAGGTGCTGAACCAGCGATTCGCCGAATCCATGGACGAGGTCAAGGCGCTCGCCGACCAGAAATAAGGACTTCCGCCGAACGAGCTTCGGCAGCTTTCACGCTACCTAAGGTTGTGTTCTTCCTGTTCCAGGACCTCCGACCATAGTCGGAGGTGTCATCCTGGTCTTGCGTGTCATCGGCAATGCGAGGCCAAGATCCGCCTTAAGCATCCGTGTGCCAGAACTGCCAGGATGCGACTATAAAGGCTTGACTTTCATGTCCGTGCGGCATCTGCAAAGGGTGAAATCAACCGCCTCCTACAACACTTGTCCACGTCTATGAATTTCGCCTTGCGATAACATGGGCCTACCGCTTGATGTTAACTTGATGACAGATTGGCGAAAAATACAATGCCAATTCAATGACTTAAGCTTTGCTTAATATATGGGCAATACCGACTGACCCATTGTTTTCGCTGGATTATAGGACCGCCCAACGCCGTCCGCCCACAGCTTTATCCACAGCTATCGTGGATAATCCACTGAGGCCCTGTCGGCCGTGATCGGTCAAGCTTGAGATCGGGGCAAATCCGGCCTACCTCAGCATCCATGCAGTCCGAGCCGCCCGCCGATCCCCTCCCCGCCGGCACGGAGCCGGTCGCCAACAGGTCGATCAGCCCGGCCGATCCCGCTGACGCCGGCGTCGATATAAATCCGCCGCCGGACCTTTCACCGAAGGGTGTGGCGGTTATTGAGGCGGCGCTGATCACCATGCCGCTCAGCCCCGGCGTCTACCGCATGCTCGATGCCAAGGGCGAGGCGCTCTATGTCGGCAAGGCGCGCAGCCTGAAGAAGCGCGTCGCCAGCTACGCCCAGATCGGCCGGCTGCCCGAGCGCCTGCGCCGGATGGTCAGTGAGACCGTCATCATGGAGATCGTCACCACCCATACCGAGGCCGAGGCGCTGCTGCTCGAGGCCAACCTCATCAAGCGCCTCAAGCCACGCTTCAACATCGTGCTGCGCGACGACAAATCCTATCCGTGGCTGATGCTGGCCGATGACCACCCATTCCCGCAGATCGCCAAGCACCGCGGCGCGCAGGACCGTCGCGCCAGCTACTGGGGTCCGTTCGCCTCCGTCTGGGCGGTCAACCAGACGGTCAACGCGATGCAGCGCGTGTTCCTGTTGCGCTCCTGCGCCGACACGGTGTTCGCCAACCGGACGCGCCCATGTCTGCTGTTCCAGATCCGGCGGTGCTCGGCGCCCTGCGTCGGGCGCATTGATGCCGCCGAGTACGGCCAGTTGGTCGCCCAGGCGCGCGCCTTCCTATCCGGCAAGACCGCCTCATTGCAACGCGACCTCGCGACCGAAATGGAAAGCGCCGCCGCATCGCTGGAGTTCGAGCGCGCCGCCTTCCTGCGCGACCGCATCCGCGGCCTGACCCATGTCCAGGGCACCGGCATCGCCAACCCGGCCAGCCTGGAGGATGCCGACGTCATTGCCGCCTGGCAGATCGCCGGCCAGACCTGCGTCCAGGTCTTCTTCATCCGCGGCGGCCGCAACAACGGCAACCGCGCCTTCTACCCGACGCATGGCAAGGCGGACGAGGCAGCCGAGGTCCTGGCCGCCTTCGTCGCGCAGTTCTACGACGACAAGCCGCCGCCGCCGCTTATCCTGCTCAACCATCCGCTGCCCGAGCAGGCGCTGGTCGCCGAGGCGCTGGCCTTGAAGGCCAGTCGAAAGGTCGAGCTGGCGATTCCGGTCCGTGGCGAAAAGCGCGCCGTCGTCCAGCACGCCGAGCTGAACGCCCGCGAGGCGCTGGAACGGCGGCTGGCCGAGGGCGCCGGCCAGGTCAAGCTTCTAGCCGGTGTCGCCGAGCTGTTCGCCCTCGACCGCCCGCCCGAACGGATAGAAGTCTATGACAACAGCCACATCATGGGCACGGCCGCGTACGGCGTGATGATCGTCGCGGGGGCCGAGGGCTTCACCAAGAACGCCTACCGCAAATACGCCATCCGCGGCCCGATCGCGCCCGGGGACGATTTCGCCATGATGCGCGAGATGCTGGAGCGCCGCTTTGCCCGCGCCCTGAAGGAGGAGGCGGCCGATCCCGAAACGCCGGGCCACGGCGCCGGCTGGCCCGACCTGCTGCTGATCGACGGCGGCGCCGGGCAATTATCTGCCGTGCGCGGCATACTGGAAGATCTCGGTGTATCGGACGTGCCGGTCGTCGCCATCGCCAAGGGCCCCGACCGCGACGCCGGCCGCGAATGGTTCTACCTTGCGAACCGGGAAGCATTCCAGCTGCCGCCGCGCGATCCGGTGCTGTACTTCCTGCAGCGGCTGCGCGACGAGGCGCACCGGTTCGCCATCACCACCCATCGCGCCGGCCGGTCGAAGGCGTTGATCCGCAGCGAGCTCGACGAGATCGACGGCATCGGCGCCGCCCGCAAGCGCGCCCTGCTCAACCATTTCGGCTCGGCCCGCGGCGTCAAGATGTCCGGCCTGACCGACCTCGAGGCGGTGCCCGGCATCTCGCGTGAAACGGCACGCCGCGTCTATGCCCACTTCCATCCCGGCGTGCGGATGGAAGGAGCGTCTTGAACCAATACATTGGCTCCCGTCCAAGGCGCTGCTAGCGTCGGGCCATGCTGCTGGACCTGCCAAACCTGCTCACCCTGTCGCGCATCGCCGCCATCCCGGTGCTGGTAGCGGTCGCCGCGATCCACGGCGCCTATGCCGATTTTGCCGCCTGCCTGGTGTTCGCCGCCGCCGCGATCACCGACTTCTTCGACGGCTACTTCGCCCGCAGCCGCCGCCAGGGCTCGGACATCGGCCGCATGATGGACCCGATCGCCGACAAGCTGCTGGTCGGCGCCACGCTGATGCTGCTGGTCGGACACGGCCGGCTGACCGCCTACGGCTTGTATCCGGCCATCGTCATCCTGCTGCGCGAGATCATGGTCAGCGGCCTGCGCGAGTACCTGGCCGGCATCCGCATCGGTCTCCCGGTGACGCCCTTGGCCAAGTGGAAAACAACGTTCCAGATGGGTGCGCTCGGCGCCCTGCTCGCCGGCGACGAATCTGCGCGGCTGCTGCGGATCGAATGGCTGCCGGTCAGCACGATCGGCGAGGCGATGCTATGGATCGCCGCAGTGCTGACCCTGGTCACCGGCTGGGATTACCTGACCGCCAGCCTGCGCCACGCCGGCATCGTCTCCTCCACCCCGGCAACCCAGCCGCCGCGCTGACGTTGAGCCTGGAACAGCGGATCGGCTTCGGATGCATGAAGGCGGCGGGTTCATGAAGGCGGCAGATGCATGAAGGCGCCGGATGCATGAAGGCGCGGGCCGCATGAGGGTGATCGGCCTCGCCGGCTGGTCGGGCAGCGGCAAGACCACGCTGTTGGTGGCGCTGCTGCCGATCCTGCGCGCCCGCGGCCTGTCGGTTTCCACGGTCAAGCACGCCCATGACGGCTTCGACATGGACCGGCCAGGCAAGGACAGCTTCCGCCATCGTCAGGCCGGCGCGCAGGAGGTGCTGGTCGCGTCCGCCACAAGGTGGGCGCTGCTGCACGAGCTTGCCGACGGCGAACCGCCTCTGGCCGACCTGCTGTCCCACCTGGCACCGGTCGATCTCGTGCTGGTCGAAGGCTTCAAGACCCACCCGTTCGCGAAGATCGAAATATTCCGGCCGTCTCTGGGCAAGCCGCCGATCTGGCCGGACGAGCCCGGCATCGTCGCGGTGGCGAGCGATGCCGAGCTGCCCGGTTGCGACCGCGCGGTTCTTCGCCTTGACGAGCCGCAAGGCGTCGCCGACTTCATTCTAGCCTTCATCGCCGCACCGCCGCTTCCGGTGCCGGACAGGGCGTGTGCCTGACCAGGCGCCGTGCTACACGATCGAAACCGATGATCCAGCGACGGAGCCTTCGATGCTGCGCCATGTTCTCCCGTGCCTGCTGCTGCTGACCGGCTGCGTCAACGACACCGGCTTCCCCCACTTCATTTCCGACGTCCACCAATTCTCCGGTGGTCCCAACATGCCGCCCGGCGACTCCCTCAACATGCAACGTGTCGAGGCCCTGAACGCCCCGTTCGAGCCGATCGGCGTCGAGTCCGGCACCGTCTGGCCCGGTCCGCCGGCGCAGGTGAAAAACCTTCGCGATCTGCAGATCGAGCAGGATAGGGGCACGCTGGGACCCGTGCCGAACGTTCCCGAGCCGGGCTCGCCGAACCGCCCCCAGAAAGAACCGATGCCCGGCCTGCCAGGCACGCTGCGATAGCCACGCGATGAGCCAGAGCCAACCCGCCGGCAACACCCTGAACCTGCTCTACTTCGCCTGGCTGCGTGAGCGCATCGGTACCGGCGAGGAAAGCCTGTCGCCACCCTCCGAGGTCACGACGGTGGCCGCGCTGATCGATTGGTTGGTCGCCCGCGGCCCCGGCTACCAGGCGGCCTTCGCCAACCGCCGCACCGTGCGGTGCGCCGTCAACCAGGATTTCGCCGCGCCCGAAACGGCGATCGCGCCCGGCGACGAAATCGCCTTTTTCCCGCCGGTCACCGGCGGCTAGGCCAACCGGTGGCCACCATCCGTATCCAGTCCGAGGATTTCGACGTCGCCGCCGAATGCGCGGTGTTGACGCGAAACCAGGCCGCGATCGGCGGCATCGGCTGCTTCATAGGCACGGTGCGCGGTTTTTCGAAAAGCCGCGAAATCCGCTCGATGACGCTCGAGCACTATCCCACCATGACCGAACGCGCCATGGCCGCGATCGCCGCGACCGCCGAGGCGCGCTGGCAACTGCTCGGCTGCACGCTGATCCACCGGATCGGCACACTGCTGCCCGGCGACAACATCGTGCTGGTGCTGGCCGCTTCCGCCCACCGCCAGGCAGCCCTCGACGCCACCGGCTTCCTGATCGACTGGTTGAAGACCCGGGCGCCATTCTGGAAGAAGGAGCTGTTTTCTGACGGCGCCGAAGCCTGGATCGAAGCCAACACCGAGGACGACAACGCTGCGGCGCGGTGGAGCCAGTAGGAAGCGTCGCAGGCAAAAAAGCTATGGGGCTCTGCCCCGAACCCCGCCGGGGTAGCGCCCCGGGGCGCCTAACTTAGTAGAGGGGTTTAAAGGGGCGACGGCCCCTTTGCGGGTTTGGGCGGAGCCCAAGCTTTCTACTGCCTACGGCGTCGATCCCGTAACCAACGCCCGCGCCTCGTCGTGCAGTGCCGCGCGCTGGTCGTCGCGCGTGTAGAACATATGGCCGCCGGGGTGCAGCGCCAGACGCAGCCGGTCAGGCGGGCCAAGGTCGGGGATTTGCGCCAGCATCAGCTTGCTCGCGAAATAGGGCGTAACAAGGTCGAAGATGCCGTGGCCGACCAGCACGCGGAATTGCGGATCGATGGCCAGCGCGGTGATCGCCTCCGGCCGGGCGGTGCCGCCGCCCCAATCCCACTGACGCAATATTCGGTTGTTGGTCAATTCATACAACCCGTCCGGATGCCAGTTCAGGCGATGCTGGATCAGATCGATTATCGCCGAGGTCACCGGCGCGGTGAACAGCGCGAATGTCGGATCGGGGATGATGGGGAAGGGAAATTCCGGAAACGGGTCCTGCTCGGTCAGGGTCGCGTCGTAGAAGCTGCCTATCCGTTCGCCGGCCACGTTGTTCTCGCGCAGAAAAAGGTTGCTGAAGATGCGGCCATGGCGCCGGCGGACCAGCGCCGGATCGAGCCTCGTCAGCTCGGCGACGCGCGCACTGACCCGGTCCAGCACTTTGGGATCGTGCTGGCCCTGAAGCAGGTCGTGCAGGTACTCGCCGGTCGCGTACTCCTCGACCGGCGCCAGCTGTGCGACGCCCAGGCCCTGGGCGGCGGCGGCCATGCTGGGCAGGTGGATGACAAAGCCGAAGGGATCGAAGTTGTTGGAGGAGAACAGGCCGTAATCCAGCACCGGGGAGATCAGCACAAGGCCGGACAGCCCGACGCCCTGATCGCCCGCCAGGACACGCGCCAGCCGCGGGCCGCGGAACCCGGCATAGCTTTCGCCAGCGAAGAATTTCGGCGATTGCAGCCGGTCGTTCGCCTGCAGCCAGCGCCTTATCGCCTCGGCCAACGTCGAAACATCGCCGTCCATCGACCAGAACCGCTTGCGCAACGGCTCGCCGTCGTCAGCCAGCCGGCTGTAGCCGGTGCCCGCCGGGTCGATGAACACGAGGTCGGAAAAATCCAGCCAGGTGTCGGCGTTGTCGACCAGCACCGGCGGCGCCGATGGCCGCGCCGCGTCGCCCGACATCGGCAGGCGCCACGGACCCATGGCGCCCAGATGCAGCCAGGCGGAGGCCGAGCCCGGTCCGCCGTTCATCGCGATCGTCACCGGGCGGGTGCGATGGTCGGCGTTGTCCAGCTGGTAGGCGACGAAGGCCAGATCGGCCTCCGGCTTACCCTCGGCTTCGGTCAGCCGGATGGCGCCGGCGGTCGCGGTGAATTGCAGCGTCCGCCCACCCGGCAGCTCCAGCGTATGATGGGTGGTGGAGTCGGCCGGTAGATGGCGCTCGGCCGGGCGTGCCTCGGCGGTCCGAGCCGCCGGCCGCGCCTCGCCCCCGGGCGACGCCGCTGGTGGCACCGGCTGGGCGCAAGCTGTCGAAACCCACATAGCCACCGCCATCGCGAGGCCCAGCGCCGATCGAGGCACGGCGAACATCCCGCGTAGCTCAGGCCGCCAGCCTGGCGACCTCGGCCGGGGACTGGCGAACCAGCAGCTCGTACTCCCGCATCAGCGTGGCGCTGATGTCCGACGGGGTGAAGTGCATGCCCTGGATCTCGCGCACCGGCGTGACCTCGGCCGCGGTGCCGGTCACGAACACCTCGGAAAACCCAGGCAGCTCCTCGGGCATTATGGTGCGCGTCACCACCGTCATCTGGTGGCGCTTGGCCAGGCTGATGACCGATCGACGGGTGATCCCGTCAAGGAAGCAATCGGGGGTGGGGGTATGGATGACGCCGTCCTTGACGAAGAAGATGTTGGCGCCGGTGGCCTCGGAAACATGGCCGCGCCAGTCCAGCATCAGCGCGTCGGCGAAGCCCTCGGCCTCCGCCTTGTGCTTGGACATCGTGCCGATCATGTAAAGGCCCGCCGCCTTGGCAAGGACCGGCGCGGTCTTCGGGCTCGGGCGCTGCCATTCCGCCATGCCGAGCCGGATGCCGCCCATCCGGTCGGCGCCGAAATAGCTCGGCCACGACCACACCGCGATCGCCATGTGGATGGTGGTGAGCTGGGCGGAGACCGCCAGCTGCTCGGTGCCGCGCCAGGCGATCGGGCGGACATAGGCATCGGTCAGGTTGTTCGCGGCCAGCGTCTCGATGCAGGCGGCATCGATCTCGTCGGCGGTGTAGGGCAGCTCGAAGCCGAGGATGTGGGCCGAGTTGATCAGCCGGTCGGTATGGTCGCGCAGGCGGAAGATATTTCCCTCATAGGCCCGTTCACCTTCGAACACGGCGCTGGCATAGTGCAATCCATGCGAGAGGACATGCAGCTTCGCATCGCGCCAGGGCACCAGCGCGCCATCCCACCAGATGAAGCCGTCGCGATCGTCGAAAGGAACCAACGTCATCGGGGTGATCCTCGCAAGATTGTTGCTCTACAGGGGCAAACGCTATAATTCTGCATTGTATAAGTCAATGAAGCTGTCGTAACCGGAGTGAATGCCAGCCATGCCCGATCCAGAGGGCGAAACCATCTTGAAGCACCAGAGCGGTGCCGGGTCCAGGCTGCTCGACCTCAAGCTGGCGCCGGCGGCCGGCGGCAACCTGCTGTTCCTGCGCGAGGAGGAGATCCGCCTGGCTCAGGACATGCTGTTCTTCGCCTACCGCGACTTCACCCACGCCGCCGACGAGGTGCTCGGCGGGCTGGAACTGGGCCGCGCCCACCACCGCGCGCTGCATTTCATCGGCCGCAACCCCGGCGTCACGGTCAGCGACCTGCTCGCCATCCTGCAGATCACCAAGCAGAGCCTGGCCCGCGTGCTCGGCGTGCTGATCGAGCAGGCGTTCGTCGCGCAGGCGCCGGGCGTGATCGATCGCCGGCAGCGCCTTCTGACGCTGACCGAAAAGGGCATCGCGCTGGAGCGCCAGGTGTTCGAGCGCCAGCGCCAGCGGCTGGTGGTAGCCTACCGCGAGGCCGGCGGCGCCGCGGTCGAGGGCTTCCGAAGGGTCATGCACGGCATCATGAACGAGGCGGCGCGCGACTATATCGAGGCTGCGGAGAAATCCGGCCGCGCGGCGCCCACAGCCCGGACACGGCCGGCGGGCCGATGAGGCCCCGCCGGCCATGAGCGACGCCGCCGCCAGCATGCCCCACGTGCTGATCGTGGATGACGACCAGCGGCTGCGCGACCTGCTGCGGCGCTATCTCAGCGAGCATGGATTCCGCGTCACCACCGCCGAGAACGCCGCCGACGCGCGCGCGAAGCTGTCCATCATCAGCCCGGACCTGATGGTGCTCGACGTGATGATGCCGGGGGAAACCGGGCTCGAGCTGGTTCAGGCGCTGCGTGCCGGGGGAGCCGAGGATCTGCCCGTGCTGCTGCTCACCGCCCGCTTCTCGCCCGAGGACCGCATCGCCGGGTTCGAGGCCGGCGCCGACGACTATCTCGGCAAGCCGTTCGAGCCGATGGAGCTGGTGCTGCGCATCCGTGCCAAGCTGCGCCGGTCGGTCCCGCCGCCGCTGCCGGCGACAGCACCGGGGCCGATCAGGCTTGGGCCATCCGAGTTCGACGCGGATCGCGGCGAGCTCGTGCGCGGTGGCGAGGTCGTCTATCTCACCGGCGGCGAGGCGGCGTTGCTGACCCTGCTGGCGCGCCAGCCGAACGAGGTGCTGTCGCGCGAGGCGATCGTCGCCGCGCTCGGCATGGACGAGGCCGGCGAGCGCGCCATCGACGTGCAGGTGACGCGGCTGCGGCGCAAGATCGAGGCCGACCCGCGCGAGCCGCGCTTCCTGCACACCGTCCGCGGCCGCGGCTACGTGCTCAAGCCGGGCGGGTGATGCCAGCCATGCGCGCCGCCTGGGGTGGGCTCGCCAGGCTGGCCGGAAAGCCGGGGCGCGCGCTTGAGGCCTGGCTTCGGAAACTGCTGCCGCGCTCACTGCTCGGCCGCAGCCTGATGATCCTGCTGGTGCCGCTGGTGCTGCTGGAGATCGTCGCCCTGCAGATCTTCTACGGCAGCCACCTCAGTATCGTGTCGCGGCGGATGTCGGGCTCCGTCGCCAGCGAGATCGCCACCACGATCGAGCTGCTGCGCCGGTTCCCGGAACCCAACGACCGCGCCTGGATACTGCGCACCGCGCGCCAGCAATACGAATTCGACATAAGGCTGATTCCCGATGCGGTGCTGCCGAACGTCCCGCGCGAGAACGTGCTGGGGCCGATGGACGACGACCTTGACGCGGCGCTGCGCGACAAGCTGCAACTGCCGCTGTCGGCCGACTGGACCTCGGATCGGCAATCCGTGGTGATCGAGGTCCAGCTGCGCGAGGGCGTGCTGCACATCGAGGCGCCGCGCAAGCGCCTCTATACCGCGACCATCTACATCTTCGTGCTGTGGCTGGTCGGCACGGCGATCGTCGTGTTCACCATCGCCGCCCTGTTCATGCGCAACCAGGTGCGCGCCATCCGCCGGCTGGCCATTGCCGCCGAGGCGTTCGGCCTGGGACGCGACCTCGGCACCATCCGCCCCGAGGGCGCCACCGAGGTGCGCCAGGCAGCCACCGCCTTCAACCGCATGCAGGAGCGCATCCGCCGGTTCCTGACCCAGCGCACCGAGATGCTGGCCGGCGTTTCGCACGACCTGCGCACGCC
>JANXRT010000384.1 GCA_025356735.1 Acetobacteraceae bacterium
TAGATTGCCGCCAACGCCAAAAGCCGGCGTGCCTGTGGCCCATCCTTCGTTCGGCGAGCCACAGCACACAACTGCGCAGCATCGAAATCGACCCGGAGCGGGATTGGCATGGTAAACCTCCTGCGTTCACCACCTTGAATCAGACACGTGCCGCGTCGGGCAAGCACCAAGAGTCATTACCTTGGAGTTCTGGTATTAGCCCTGTTGGAACTTCGGCCCGTATCGGATCATGAAAAAGCGAAACGACGCTTGACTGCAAAGACAGTCGCTTTTTCTGCGCCCTTGACGGTTTGGCGAAGGAGGCAATGGAAAGCCTCCGGAGGTTGTCGATGATGCCTAGCGTGGAGCTTGCGTCACGTCCGGCCTGCTCACGGCATTGGACGTAAAGCGCATGGTGCAGCCGCCCCAGCGTGCGATCGTGCTGCCAGCGCGGGAAGTAAGCGTTCACCGTGCTGCGCGCGGGCAGGTTCTTGGGCAAGCTAGCCCACTGGCAGCCGCTGCTGAGGATATACATGTCCCCGTCCACCACGTGGCGCAGTTCACCATGCGCTTGTTGCCGCCCCGCCTGGCAAGCGGGATCAAAGGCTTAACCAAGGCCCACTCGTCATCCGTAAGGTCGCTTGGATAACGCAGCTTGCTGCGGTCATAGCAGCCACGGTTCTCTACGGTCCGAATCAGCAAACCTACGCGGACACCCCGTCAATACTAAACCATAAGCTTCATCAAACGTTCAAGATTTTCTCGGATGGACACTTAGCCATGAGCTCTCCCGTCACTCCGATGATCGCGCGCGCGAAGCGGCGGCCGCAATTGCTGGCGCCGTTCGAGGTTCGCAGCTTTCGGTTCCAATGGCCCGCCGACCTGCTGACGTCCTGGGCGATTGAGATGGAAATGCTCATCCTCGGCTGGTACATCCTGATGGAAACCGGATCGGTGCTGCTGCTGACGTTGTTTGGAGCTTTGCAGTATGTGGGCACCTTGATCGCGCCGCTGCTAGGACTTGCGGGCGATCGGCTGGGACACCGGAATGTGCTGTGTGCGATGCGGGCGGTCTACGCCGCCTTGGCCAGCTCGGTAGCCGGGCTGGCCCTGCTCGGTGTCATCAGCCCCGCCTGGGTGTTCGGCATCGCGGCGGTTTCCGGGCTGATCCGCCCGTCCGATCTGGCGATGCGCAACGCGCTGGTTGCGGAGACTATCCCCGGGGACCGGCTGATGGCCGCGATGGGTGTCGCCCGGACCACCTCGGACTCCGCCCGCATCGTCGGCGCATTGGCCGGAGCTGGCCTGTTCGCCTTGCTTGGCATGGGTCTGGCCTATCTAGTAGTGGCCTTGTTCTATGCCGTCGGGTTCTTTCTGACACTCGGGGTAGGTGCGCCGCGAAATGCAGTCGATCGGCTTGCCCGCGTGTCGTTCTGGCGAGACTTGCGCGAAGGCTTAGTGTTTGTTCGGGACTCGCCCCAGTCGCTGGCAGCCATGTGGCTGGCGTTCCTGGTCAATCTGACAGCCTTCCCGCTAACCAGCGGGCTGCTCCCCTACGTTGCCCGGGATATCTACCACATCGGCCAGACCGGTCTCGGAACTCTGATCGCGAGCTTCGCGACAGGCGCCTTGTTGGGATCACTGCTTGTCAGCATGGTTGGCCGGTCGTTGCGTCCGGCGCGCATGATGCTGGTTTCCGCGGTGCTCTGGTACTCGCTGTTGCTGATCTTCGTGCAAATGCCGGACGCTGCCAGCGGACGTCTGATGCTGGTATTAGCGGGCTTCGCGCAAAGCCTCTCGATGGTGCCAATGGCGGTAATGCTGTTGCACAATGCGGGGGCAAAATTCCGCGGCCGGGTGATGGGCGTGCGCATGCTCGTGATCTACGGCCTGCCGGTCGGATTACTGGCCGCCGGCGCGTTGATCGAGCGCATCGGCTTCGCCGCCACCGCGACGGCTTACTGTTTGTTCGGGATCCTCGCGACGGCGGCAATCGCGCTGCGTTGGCGGGCCGCGCTATGGCCGTTGGACGCAGCGGCGAACAGCCGGTAGCGGCGGTTGGCGTTCATGTTCTAGCATTCAGCGTTCCTTTCCCCTGCCCCGCGAACTGGTATGGCGCTGCATGCGGCCGACGGGGCGCGGAAGTATTTGACTGTGGGAGAACCAGGGGCCTTCCTACGCCAGCCGATGTCGCCGACCGGCAGGTGCGTACCCTGTGCACGACCTTGGCCTATGCGGGCTGCCGCGTCTCCGAGGCGTTGGCACTGACCGCCGATCGCGTCGACCTCGCTGCCGGCGTGCGGGTGATTAAGAACCTGAAGAAGCGCCGCACCGGCATCTACCGCGTAGTGCCAGTACCTCCTACCCTGTTCGACGCGTTCGACAGGGTGCACGGCGTGCGCGTGCGCCACGCCAGCCGTGGCAAGGGTCGCGACCACTGTTTTAGGGATGCACATTCGGCTGCGCAGGTGATCAGGCGCCTTTGAACTGTGCCTTGCGTTTTTCGACAAAGGCTCGGCGGGCTTCCTTGGCATCGTCCGAATGTTGCAGGATCGGGCTGGCGTTAGAGGTCAGCACCATCGTTGCTTCCATGGTGGTGTCCATCGACGTGCGCATGATACGTTTGCTGATCCATTGTACCAGCGGCGGCCTAGCAATGATCTTGTCGCATAATTCGCGTGTGGTTGCCTCGAGCTTGTCGGACGGGACCAAGTGGTTGAGCATGCCCCATTCATAAGCCCGTTCGGCCGTCAGTTCCCCGGTATAGGCGAATTCGAGGGCACGGCCGAGACCAACCATTTTGGGCAAGTAGTATGATCCCCCATTTTCAATGATTTGTCCGGCGTTATGGTAGCCAATGAAACGTGTTTGCTCACAGCCAATGCGGATATCGCAGTGTAAAGCCATGTCCATGCCGGAACCAACCGCGGGTCCGTTGATCATGGCGATCGTAGGCTTGCGTATCTTGGCGATTTCGAGGTGAAGCTGGGTGAAGCCGTGAAAGAAGTGCTGGCGCGTCGCTTCAGGACCGTCATGCGTTCCCCGATTGCCGGGGAAGTTCTCGCCAACGGTGTCATGGGCGGCGCTGGAGCCCAGATTGGCGCCTGAACAGAAGCCTCGGCCGACGCCGGTCAGGACGATGACGCGGATGTTGGGGTTGTCGTCGGCAGCCCGCATGTATTCGCCGACTTTGGCGACGGTGCCGTTTTCCTCCGCGGTGCCGACCAGCGCGTTGAAACGTTCGGGGCGGTTGAACTTGATCCAGAGGATGCCGCTGTCCTCGGGTTCATAGAGCAAGTGTTCGACCAGTTTCGGTCCCATTGGTTTCCTTTTACGCATTTGACTTGGTCGTTGGAGGACGCAACCTTACGACACTAAGTTCTTGGGCACATCCCGGAACGGCCGGTCATTATCCATGCGTGGCTCCTTCGGCATTTCCAGCACCCGCTCGGAGATGATGTTCCGCTGGATCTCATCCGTCCCGCCGGCGATAGACCCCGCCGGCACGGACACCAGGATCTCCGCGATCAAGCCGTTCATCGGCCCATCCTGCCCGGTCAGCATCGCATCCGCGCCACTGATCAGCGTATGAACCCGCGCCGCCGCGCGCGCCACGTGGCTGCTTGCCAGCTTGCCCAACGAGCCTTCCGGGCCCTGCGGCCGCCCCTGCTGTTGCGCCGCGCGGGCGCGTCGGGCGGTCCACTCGGCCGATTTCGCCAGAACAAGCAGCTTGGCGATCTCTTGCCGCACCACCGGATCGGCATTGACCCCGGCTGCCTTCGCCCGCTCAATCACCAGATCCACCCGACCAGCGCGTTGCGGATACCATTTGTACGGCTCCATGACCGTGGCGTTCTCGGCACGCTCCTCGTCATAGATCCGGCCTTCGGCAACCGAGGCCTGACCCCAGGTGCGAACGCCATCGGCCTCTCGCCGCTCGTGCATCAGCGTGGTCGTGGCGACAGCCCAGCCACGGCCGACATCCAGCACCAGATGCTCAGGCAGCACTTCGGCGTCGGTCAGGAAGACCTGATTGAAGGACGCATGGCCGTTCATCTGCCGCAGCGGATGCACGTCCACGCCCGGCTGGTGCATGTCGATGATGAAATACGACAACCCCTGGTGCTTGGGCACATTCGGGTCGGTGCGTGCCAACAACAATCCCCAGTCGGCATGGTGCGCGCTGGTCGTCCACAGCTTCTGCCCGTTGATCGTCCAGTGGTTGCCCTTCAACTCCGCCCGGGTCGTTGCGCCGGCCAAGTCCGATCCACTGCCTGGCTCGCTGAACAGCTGGCACCACGTGTCCTCGCCAGACAGGCTGCGGCGCAGGAATTTCTGTTTCTGTGCCGGCGTGCCATGGGCCAGCAGCGTCGCGGCGGCCAGCCGGCGAATGCCGGCCTTTGCCACGCCGACGGCACCGATCCGGGAAAATTCCTCGTCGACCACCGATTGCAGCCCAGCCGGCAAGTCTCGGCCATGCCAGTCTTTTGGCCATGTCGGCACGCCCCAGCCGGAATCGATCAGCCTGTGGCGCCATTCCACCAAGCCGGCATCGACGTTCCAGCTGGTTTCAAGCCAGCCGCGAACTTCGGCGCGGACGGCGGCTTCCGTTGTTTCGCTCATGCTTAACTCCGCTCAGACGTTCCACGCTCGCATTATCAACTCGCGGTGCCAGGCGGGATCACCCAGGAACACCTCGGAGCTTTTCGCGCGCTTGAACCACAGATGGGTGTCGTTGTCCCAGGTGAAGCCGATGCCGCCGTGGATCTGGATCGTGCTGATCGCGGTCTGCATGTACGCTTCGGATGCCGCTGCCTTGGCGAGGGAGGCGATGGCCGGCAGGTCCGCATTGTCCTCGGCCGCCGCCGAGGCGGCGGCGTAGGCCGCCGACTTCGCCAGCTCGACATCGACCAGCATGTCGGCCTGCTTGTGCTTCATCGACTGGAAGGATGCGATGGTGCGGCCGAACTGCACGCGCAGGGTGGCGTAGTCGAGTGCGGACTGGCGCAGCCGTTCAGCGCCGCCGACCATTTCGTTCGCCAGGCAGGCGGCAGCCTGCGTCATGGTCTTGGCGAACGGCGCCGCCGCGGCGCCTTCCTCGCCCAGGAGGTCGGCTTCGACAGAGCGGAACTCAAGCCGAGCCTGCTTGCGGGTGGGATCGAGAACTTGCAATGGGCGGCGCGCCAGGCCGGAGGCGTTACCCGGGACGGTGAAGAAAGACAGGCTGTCGTTGCCGGTAGATCCAGGGCGGCGCGCCAGAACGACGATCAGGTCAGCCGTGTGACCATCAAGGACAAAGCTTTTGACGCCGTCAAGTCGGAACCGGCCATCCGAGGATATCGCCGTCATCTCGACGCCGCTCGTGTCCCAGCGTCCGTTGGGTTCGGTGAAGGCCAGCGTGGCGATGCAGCTGCCATTCGCGATCTGTGGCAGCCATTCGCGCTTCTGCGCTTCCGTGCCAGCGTTGAGGATCGCGGTCGCCGCCAGGGCGGTCGAGGCGAAATAGGGTGCGCAGAGCAAGGCGCGGCCCATTTCCTCCAGCACAATGCCAAGCTCGACGAAGCTGAAGCCCTGGCCCCCGTAGTCTTCAGGAATGTGGACGGCGGTAAGGCCGAGCTGCTGGTTCAAGTCATGCCAGGCTGTTCGGTCCCAGCCGGTTTCGGTCTCCATCAGGCGGCGCACAGCCGTCGCCGGGGACTTGGCCTCGAGGAAGCGCCGGAGGATCGATCGGAATTCTTCCTGCTCACTGGTGAAGCTGAATTGCATGCGGTTCCTCCTGGTGCGGTCTTGCCTTTGTTCTGCTATCGTGTTGGAGCTTTGCATAGGGGCGAACGAATGTCGTCGGTCTGCCAGGGTACCATTGCCCACAAGGTCACTCAAGCGGACGAGTGGGTGGAACGTATGTTAATCTCGGCGTTTCGCCAAAGCAGCCAGCATCAACGCATGCGGTGGCCATGCCGCGTCGCCGGACTTTGCGCGCTGTCTGGCTTGTGGCTTTGCCACCCGTGACGGATAGTTGCGTGTATTACAACGCCAGGACATCAAGGGATACTGTCTGATGCCAAAGCAATTCGACGTTCGGGACAATCAATGAACGGACCTCTCGCTGGCATTCGCGTGCTTGACCTCACGACGGTGCAAATGGGCCCGTGGTGCACCCGTATCCTTGCGGATTTCGGCGCTGACGTTCTTAAGGTTGAAGCGTTCGAGGGGGATTCGTCGCGATATACCGGCGTGCCGAGGAATCACGGCATGAGCGGCAGCTTTCAGCACAACGCCCGCGGCAAGCGCAGCATTGCGATCGATCTAAAGCAACCAGCCGGTCAACAGGCGGTACTGCGCCTGGTGCCAACGGTCGATGCGTTTGCGTCGAACATTCGGCCGGCTGCCCTGGCACGGCTTGGCTTGGACTATGACGCTGTCCGGAAGGTCAATCCTTCGATCGTCTACCTCAGCATGGTGGGTTACGACAGCGCGGGGCGCTATGCTGGACAGCCGGCCTATGATGACCTGATCCAGGCGGCCGCCGCGATCCCGATGCTGCTGCAGCGATCCACGGGCCAACCGAGCTTCATCCCAATGGCGGCGATTGATCGCATCGTTGGGTCGGCTGCCGCGAATGCGCTGCTGGCTGGCTTGCTTGCCCGCGCTCACACTGGGATCGGCCAGATGATCGAGGTGCCCATGTTCGAAACCATGGCGCAGTTCGTGTTATCGGAACATATGCAGGGCCAGACCTTCGACCCACCTACCAGCCCGGCTGGCTATCCACGAACCTTGTCGCCGCATCGGCGGCCCTACCCGACCAAGGACGGCTTTATCGCCGTGCTGCCCTATAACGATGGCCAATGGCGCCGCTTTTTCGAGACCACACGAAAAGGGCATGTCCTGCAGGGCGATCCGCGCTTTGCCGACATGGCCAGCCGGACGGCAAACATCGACGCTTTGTACGAAATGGTTGGCGAGGAGCTGCAGCATCGGACGACCAACGAATGGCTTGATCTGCTCGGGCGCAATGACATTCCCTGCATGCGTCCACATACGTTGGAAACATTGTTGGACGATCCGCACCTTGCCGACGCAGGGTTCTTCCGTTGGGAGGAACATCCGTCCGAAGGCCGCATCCGCACCATGCGCGAACCCAGCACATGGTCGGAAACCGTACCGCCGACTGGCCAGTTCGCGCCTCGACTGGGTCAGCAGACACGTGAAATTCTCGCCGAGGCAGGGTTTGACGTGAACGCGATTGACGAGCTGATCGCTCAGTGTGTTGTCAAAACTGACGCGACAGAGACCTAGGTGTTTGGTCCCGGGGTGAGGTGACGTGGGTTTAGTTTGAAGATGTCGGGTGTTGTCGTCCAGGCGTGGCAGACGGCTTCGAAGGGTGTCTTCCAGCGGATGGCTTTGAGGTGCTTGGCGAAGTTGTA
>JANXRT010000396.1 GCA_025356735.1 Acetobacteraceae bacterium
TTCCGGGGTAAACAGCGTCCAATAGTTTCCACCCTGGGTCATGCGATCATCCGGCGTTTTCGCTGGAGAATCTGGGGTGTTGTACATGGACTTGATTGCCGAGATCCGGCGTCGCCACATGGTCAGCAAGGAGAGCATCAGCTCGATTGCACGTGACCTGAAGCTGTCGCGACCTACCGTTCGCAAGCATTGCCGGAGCCTACGCGAGCCGGTTTATCACCGACACACGCAGCCCACGCCGATGCTGGGTGCATTCCAGCAGGCGCTGGAGACCTGGTTGGCCACTGAACGGCTGCTTCCGAAAGCCCAGCGCCGCACCGCGCGTCGGTTGTTCGAGGGATTGCAGGCTGAAGGCTATCGCGGCGCCTACGACAGCGTGCAGCGGTTCGTGCAACGTTGGAAGGCAGCCAAGTCCGGTCCCGCCTTCACGCACGCCTTTGTTCCGTTGGCATTCGCGCCTGGCGAGGTGTGTCAGTTCGATTGGAGCCACGAGCATGTCGAGCTTGCTGGCGTCATGCAGACCATCAAGGTTGCGCATTTTCGCCTGACGTTCAGCCGCCAGATGTTTGTCGTGGCCTATCCGCGCGAGACCCAGGAGATGGTCTTCGACGCACATAACCGGGCGTTCGCCTTCTTCGGCGGCGTGCCCGAGCGTATGGTCTATGACAACCTCAAGGCGGTGGTCGAGACGATCTTCACTGGCAAGGAGCGGCTGTTCAACCGCCGCTTCATGGTGCTGGCCAACCATTACCTCTTCGAGCCGGTGGCCTGCACCCCGGCTGCGGGTTGGGAGAAGGGCCAGGTCGAGAACCAGGTCGGCAACATACGCGAATGGCTGTTCACGCCGCTGGCGCGCTTTGCCAGCTTCGCCGCCGTGAACGAGTGGTTGGCGACACGCTGCCAGGAACTGGCTGCACGCAAGCACCCGGTGGCGCCGCAGCGTTCCATCGCCGCTTGCTTTATTGAAGAGCAACTTGCTTTGCGTCGGATCACAGCGACCTTCGATGGCTATGTGGAGCATATGCTGCGGGTCTCCAGCACCTGCCTGGTTGTGCTCGATCGCAATCGCTACAGCGTCCCGGCGGCTTTTGCCGGCCGTGCTGTCTCGGTGCGCAGCACGGCCGGCGAGGTGCGTATCGTGGCGGACGGCGTGGTGATCGCCGAACACGCGCGCCGGTTCGGACGTGATCAGCTGATCTGCAATCCCTGGCACTATCTGCCGATCCTGGAGAGAAAGCCCGGTGCCTTGCGCAACGGCGTGCCGTTCCGCCAATGGGATCTGCCGCCGGCCATTCAGCTGGTGCGCGATTGCATCCTCAAGCAGCCCAAAGGAGACCGGGCGTTCGTCGAGTTGCTGCTGATGGCACGCGATGCAGGGCTGGAAGCCCTGCAGGTAGCTTGTGAACTGGTGCTGGAAGGCAATGTCGTCACCGCCGCGGTGGTGATGAACGAACTGCGACGGCTGATAGCACCCCTGCCGCCGATCATGCTGACCTTGCCTGACATGCTGAAGCTTCAGATCGAGCCGCTCGCCGATTGTGGCCGCTACGACCATTTGCGCGAGGTGAGCCATGTCCTTCATTGACCGCCTGGCCCAACTCAACGCCCTGCACCTTTATGGCATGGCGGCAGCCTGGAGCGAGTTGCTGGCCGAGGGGCCGCGGCGGCCGATCCAGCCCGACGCCTGGCTCGATCGGCTGATCGAGGCGGAGCTTGTTGATCGCCAGGTTCGCAGCCTGCGCTACCAGCTCAAGGCGGCGCGCTTCCCGGTGCATCGCGATCTTACCAGCATCGAGTGGGCGGAGACGCCGTTGCCGCAGGCGCAGATCCAGCAGCTGGCAAGTGCCGCCTTCATGCAAACCGCGCACAACCTGATCTTGGTGGGCGGCACCGGGACGGGCAAAAGCCATGTCGCAACGGCTTTGGGTGTGGCCGCCATCCATCAAGGCAAGCGCGTCCGCTTCTATAACGTCGTCGACCTGGTGAACCAGTTGGAGCGGGAGAAGCAACACGGCAAAGCGGGAAACCTGGCCCGCCAGCTGGTTCAGATCGATGCCGTCATCCTCGACGAGTTGGGTTACCTGCCGTTCCCCGCCTCCGGCGGCGCTCTGCTGTTCCATCTTATCAGCCAGCTCTACGAGAAGACCTCGATCATCATCACGACCAATCTGTCCTTTGCCGAATGGGTGGCAGTGTTCGGTGATGCCAAGATGACCACCGCCTTGCTCGATCGCATCACCCCTCACTGCGACATTCTGGAAACCGGCAACGACTCCTTCCGCTTCAAACAGCGGCAAAAACAACCAAAATCAGGCTGATCAACTGGAAACTCTTGGACGCTGTTACCTGGAAACTATTCAACGCTGATTGACATGCAGTGGTCGAAGTTCTTTTGGGGCGATTGGGCACGCGACGCCGGCCTTCGGGCCAGTGGATATGCCGCCAAGGGACTCTGGATGGACATGCTGTGTCAGATGGATGCTTGCGACGAGCGGGGCGTTCTGCTGGTCGGCAGCCGGCCGGCCACTGCGCACGACATTGCGAAATTGGTGGGCGGAGAACGCCGGACAGTGGAGCGCCTTTTGGTCGAGCTGGAGCGCAACGGCGTGTTCTCCCGGGACGACAGGGGCGCGATATTTAGCCGCAGAATGGTGCGAGATTGCGATATTTCGCGGAGGAATATCGCCAACGGGCAACTTGGCGGTAATCCAATTCTCATAAAAAACAAAGACATAGGGGATAAACCGGTTAACCTACCGGTTAAAGCAGAGACAGAGACAGAGACAGAAGAAAAGAAAGCAAGTGAGAGCATCGCTGACGCGCTGCCGCCCGCCCCTGTCACGTCCGCTGTTGTGCCATTCAAGGCCGCGAAGCCATCGGACCCCCGCCCTTACCGTCTGCCAACGGACTGGCAGCCGAACGAGACTGAGCGGGCCTACGCCGTTGGCCTCGGCTTGGAGTTCACGCGGGTTGCTTCCGACTTCCGCGATTACTGGCACGGCCAAACGACCAAGCGCATCGGCTGGACCGGCACATGGCAAACCTGGTGCCGGCGGGATGCTGACCGCAAGGGAACCACCCGCTCTGTCGGAAAAACCGCATGGGTGGATGACCTGGCACAGGAGTTGTCGGACCTACGCCACGGCCGCGGGCCGCGGGATTACGATTTTGAAGGACAGGTCGAGGTGATGCAACAATGAACGATCTCCAGGTGCGCGCGGTCGTGGCCGCCATCCCTTTCGCCTCCCCTGCCCTGCAGCATGCCATGGACTGGGCGATGAACCCGTATCCGGGCATTGCTCCGGATGTGCCACTGCCTGCCCTGGTCGCCGAGGCGCGGGCCATGCTGCCGGCGCTGGAGCTGACCGCGGCGCCGCTCGGCAACGCGCCCATTGAAAAAAGTAGTTCTTGCAATGGGTCTTCTTGGGGCCTTGTCAGGTTGGCAGCCTCGGTCTGATGGTGGCACCGTGGCCGGCATGACGGCGTCCCCAATCCCGACCGCGGCTTCCGTTTCCGGCCGAGGTGATAAGGTCCGGCATGTTGGCGGTGGACAGCAGCAAGGTGAAGCTCACCTCCGCATCGCCGGTGCGCGCCCGCACCTTGTCGATCGGGTCGAGCGTCATGCCCTGGATCTCGTCGGGCGTGACCACGTCCATGGGCCTGGCTTCTGTCGACACCTTGCCGCTGGTCCACAGGAACAGCATCAGCGAGGCGCCAAACTGGCGGGTGAGCACGTTGCCTTCGCCAACCCGCTTGTCCCCGTGCGCCTCGTGGCGGACCACCAGCTCGTCATAGAGCAGCTTGTCCGAGCGGATGATCGGCATGAAGCGATGTTCGGATTTGAACGATGCCGTGGCCTGGTCGGGCAGGAACAGGCCGATGTTCACCGACGCCCATTTCTTGGCCATCTAGATC
>JANXRT010000429.1 GCA_025356735.1 Acetobacteraceae bacterium
CGGCGCGGTCGCGAAGTCGCCGGTCGGGATCTGCGCGAAGCCGACCTTGTCGGCGACCTGCGACTGCTTCTTGTCGTACAGCATCCCGCTCGCCACCGACGCGTCGATCCACATGCCGCAATGGCCGGTCGAGAACAGCGCCAGGTTCTCGTTGAAGCCGTTGGAGGTCGCACCCGGCGGCCCGTCGGCCTTGAGGATGTCGCTGTAGTAGGCGATCGCCTTCTTCCACTCGGGCGACTCGATCCGGGTCTTCCAGCCCATGTCGAACCACTGGCCGCCGAACGCGTTCACCAGCGCCGTCACGAACGCCATGTTCTCGCCCCAGCCGGGTTTTCCGCGCAGGCACATGCCATAAACTTGGTTCGGCTTGTCGGTGACCTTGTCGGCGAACCCTCGAATTTGCGCGTAGGTCGGCGCGGACGGCATGGTCAGCCCGGCCTTCTTGAACAGGTCGGTGCGGTAGTAGGTCATCGCGCTCTCGGCGTAGAACGGCAGGCCATAGAGCTTGCCGTTGTAGGACAGCGCGTCGCGCACCGGCTGGATCAGGTCATCGACCTCATACGAAGCGGGCAGGTTGTCGTAGGGCGCCAGCCAACCCTGCCGCGCCCAGATCGGCACCTCGTAGTTGCCGATCGTCATGATGTCGAACTGGCCGGCCTTGGTCGCGATGTCGGTGGTCACGCGCTGGCGCAGCACGTTCTCCTCCAGCACCACCCAGCGCAGATGGATGTCGGGATGCTGCTTCTCGAACGCCGGCGAGAGCTTCTGCATCACCACCATGTCGCCGTTGTTCACCGTGGCAATGGTCAGCGTCGTATCGGCGCGCGCCGCACCGCCCGATACGGCGGCGGCGACTCCAATGGCGAGCACGGCTCCGCGACTGGACTTGGCCATCGATACAACTCCCCTGATCCGCATCTTCTAAGGCCATCGCCCGGCGGTTGAGCATTCGTCCCAGATCGGCCGGAAAGCGTCAATCGGTTCAGAAGTTGAACTTCGCGGCGGCGTCTTCCATCGTTTTGAGGCTGCCGTGCCGGTACAGCGACGCCAGCCACGGCCGCATCGCGCCGAGCAGCCGCCCGTTCTGGCCGAGTTCGCCGAACAGCGCGGCGATCCCGAGCGCCGGCGCCGGATCGGCACCGCCCTCGATCGCGCGTTGGCGTAATAATGTCGCCATCGGGTGGCGGATGTCGATGGCCTGGCCCTGCTCGTCCTCGCCACGGACCCGGCGCAGCCAGGCGGCCAGCGCCAACGCCAGCAGATCGACGCTGCCGCCGGATGCCAGCCGGTCGCGGATCGGATCGACCAGGACGTTGACCGGCGCGTCGGTGTTGACGCGCTCGACCGTGTCGCGGATCGCCGGATTGCCGAAGCGCTCGATCAGCGTGCGCCGGTAGGCGGCAAGGTCGATGCCCGGCACCGGCAGCAGGGTGGGCCCGGTCTCGCGCTCCATCAGTGCCGCCATGAAGCGCGGAAACACCGGGTTGGCCATCGTCTGATCGATCGTCGTGTAGCCGGCGAGCCGGCCGAGGCCCGACACCGCGAGATGGCTGGCGTTGAGCAGCCGGAGCTTCATGAACTCGTATGGCGCCACGTCGGCCACGAACTGCGCGCCGACCCGCTCCCATGCCGGCCGGCCGGCGGCGAAGTCGTCCTCGATCACCCACTGGGTGAACGCTTCGGAGAATACCGGCCACCGATCGACGACGCCGTGACGCTGCTCCAGCGAAGCGATGTCGGCCGCCGCCGTCATCGGCGTGATGCGGTCCACCATGGTGCCGGGAAACCGGCCATGGGCGGCGATCCAGCGAGCCAGCGCCGGATCGCGAAGGTTGGCCAGCGCCAGCACGGCATCGCGCAGCACCCGGCCGTTATGCTGGATGTTGTCGCAGCTGAGTGCCGTGAAGGCGGGTTTCCCGTCCTCCATGCGGCGGCGATAGGCCTCGACGACGATGCCGATCGCGCTGCGTGGCTGCTTGGGCGTTGCAAGGTCGAGGCGGATCAGATCATGGCCGGGATCGAGCACCTTGGTCGCCGGATTGAGGCAGTAGCCGTTCTCGGT
>JANXRT010000437.1 GCA_025356735.1 Acetobacteraceae bacterium
CCCGAGAACCGATCCACGTCCCGGGAGCGATCCAGGCTTATGGCGCGCTGCTGTCGATCGATCCTCTGGCTGGCTTCACGATCGTCGCAGCGAGCCGTAATGTGGCAGCGCTTCTGCTGGGTGTGGATGCGGCGATCGGCCGGGATCTTGATGGTCTTCTCGGGGCGGATTTCGCAGCCGGCGTGCGGCGTCGCTTCGGCGAGGGCAAGCTGCGGGGCCAGACGCCTTGGCAAACCACCCTGGAGCCGGCACTTCATCGAGCGGCAGGCCTCGCCCAGCCGGTGCACGTTGACGTGCACTGCCATGGCGGGCTGATCCTGATTGAGCTGGAAGCGGCCGGCCCGCTCGACCAGGCTCGGGCGCTGACTTCGATCCGCGGTTTGCAGGAGACGATCGTCGACCTGCGGGAAACGCAAGGCAGGCTGGAAGCGCTGGCGCATGCCACGGCGCAGGGCATCCGCGCGCTGACCGGCTATGAACGCGTGCTGATCTACCGGTTCGACGCCGAGTGGAACGGGCAGGCGATCGGCGAGGACAAAATCGAAAGTTGGCAACAGTCGCTGGACGGGCTGCACTTCCCGGCGTCCGACATACCCGCCCAGGCGCGGGAGCTCTACCGGCGCAGCGCGGTGCGCTGGGTGCCGGATCGCGATGCCGAGCCGGTGCCGCTGGACGTCGATCCGGCATGGGCGTCGAACCTGACGCCGCCCTCCATCGACCTGTCGTTCGCCCGGCTGCGCGCAATGTCCCCGATCCATCTCCAGTATCACCGCAACATGGGCGTCAATGGCTCGATGTCGCTGTCGATTCTGGTCGATGACCGGCTGTGGGGCCTGGTCGTGTGCCACCACCGCGAGCCGCATCACCCGGCACCCTCCGAACGGGCGGCAGCGATCGCGCTGACCGACGCGTTCGCCTTGCGCGTCGGGCCGGCCGAGCGGATCGATGCCGAGCAGGCGCGGCGCGGCGACCTGGCGCGGCTGCTGGCGCTGCTGGCCGACATGGCGGAGGCCGAGAACGTCACCGCGGCGTTGACCGCCGGCAAGGTCAACATCGGGCATCTGTTCAACGCAACCGGCGCCGCGGTGATCTACGAGGGAAATTTCTCGGTGTTGGGACAGACACCCTCCGAAAATGCCATCCGCGAGCTCGCCGCGTGGCTTCGCCACCAGGATGGCGGGCGAAAGATGTTTCACACCGATAACCTGTCCGCCGCCTTCAGGCCGTGGGAATATCACAGTGCCCTCGCCAGCGGCGTGCTGGCGGTGTTCCTGTCGGCCGATCGGTCCGACATGCTGCTGTGGTTCCGCCCGGAGGAGCCTCAGCTCGTCGATTGGGGCGGCGACCCGGACAAGGAGGTCCTGGCGGACGGATCGGTGATGCCGCGCCAGTCCTTCGAGCGCTGGGTCGAGACGCGGCACGGCTTCGCCGCTCCCTGGGCCGAATGGGAGATGGAGCTCGCCGAGCAGCTTCGGCACGGTATCTCCGACGTCATCGTGCGCAGCCTGCGCCGGATTGCCGAACTCGACGACCGGCTGCGCCAAAGCCAGAAGATGGAGGCGGTCGGCCAGCTCACCGGCGGCATCTCGCACGACTTCAACAACCTGCTGACCGGAATAGTCGGCAGCCTGAACCTGATACGGACCCGCATCGGCCAGGGCAGGGAAAACGACATCGACCGCTATATCACCGCCGCCCTGTCCTGCGTCGATCGCGCCGCCACCCTGACGCACCGGCTACTGGCGTTCTCCCGCCGCCAAACGCTCGATCCGAAACCTGTCGAGGTCGGGCCGCTGGTGGCCTCGATGGTCGAGCTGATCGGCCGCACGGTAGGGCCGGCGATCGCGCTCGAGGTCGGGATGGCGGACGGCATGTGGCGCACGCTGTGCGATGCCAACCAGCTTGAGAACGCGCTGCTCAACCTGGCGATCAACGCACGCGACGCCATGCCGGACGGCGGACGGCTGGTTATCGCGGCGGCCAACGTGAAGCTCAACGACGCTACGGATGACCTCGCGCCCGGTGACTATGTCGCGTTGTCGGTGACCGACACCGGCACCGGCATGCCGCCGGATGTCGTCGCCCGGGTATTCGAGCCGTTCTTCACCACCAAGCCGATCGGTGCCGGCACCGGCCTTGGCCTGTCCATGGTCTATGGCTTCGCCAGGCAGTCTGACGGCGACACGGTCATCGACAGCGTACCGGGCCGGGGCACCACCGTGCGCCTGTACCTGCCGCGCCACTTGGGACCGGGCGCGGTGGCCGCCGGGCCTGTCGCCGCGGGACGGGGGACCGCCGCATCGGGCGAGACGGTAATGGTGGTGGACGACGAGCCGGTGGTGCGGCTGCTGATCGGCGAGGTGCTGCGCGACCTCGGCTACGACGTGATCGAGGCGGCGGACGCGGCCGAGGCGCTGAGGGTGCTGCGGCTGAGCCGGCGCGTCGATCTTCTGGTCAGCGATGTCGGGCTGCCGGGGGGCATGAACGGGCGGCAGCTTGCCGACGCGGCGCGGCAGCATCGCCCCGAACTCAAGGTGCTGTTCATCACCGGCTATGCCGAGAACGGCGCCTTCGGTGGCGGCATGGAAGCCGGGATGCAGCTGCTGGCCAAGCCCTTCGCCATGGATATGCTGGCCACCAGAATTCGAACGATGCTGTGAGGATGCTCATGTCGCGGACGGTATCGTGACAACGATCGTCCGGGGCGCGGTGCTGGCGCATCTGCGGCTGGCGACTCGCGCGGCGCACGATCGGCTTGAGGGCGGGACCGGGCTGACCGACGAAAGCCTCGACCTCGCCGCCTACCGAAACCAGCTGCAACGTTTTCACGGGTTCTGGCGCGGCTGGCAGCCCCTGGTCGCGGCCCGGCTCCAGGACGACGCCTTCCTGGCGCCGCGCCGCCGCCTGCACCTGCTCGCCGACGACCTCGCGGCACTCGGTTTGTCACAGGCGGCGATCGACGCCCTGCCGATCTGCCCGATGCCGGCGCTAGCCGATGCGGCAGCGGCGATCGGCTCGCTCTATGTGATGGAAGGCTCCACCCTCGGAGGCCGGGTCATCCTCGGCCATCTCGAACGCCGATTTGGGCTGACGGGCCTCGGCTGCTCCTATTTCACCGGCTACGGCAGCGCCACGGGCGCGATGTGGCGATCGTTCCTGGCGCGGCTGGACCTCTGTCCGATGGCTCAGGCGCACCGCATCGCGGCCGGCGCGACCGCGACGTTCGACCAGGTTGGATGGTGGCTGAGGCGCGAATGAGGCGCGGAGGTAGAAGCGCCGCCTAGAACAGGCGCAGCCAGACCAGCCATAGCGCAAGGCACAGGCCCGGCCCGAACGGCACCGCGGACGCCGCGGTCAGCTTGCCGCCTGGCCGCAGCAGCGCGGCCCCCAGCGTGATCACGGCTCCACCGAGCACGACATCGGCAAGCAGCGCCAGGCCAACCCAGGCGCCGGCGCCGGCGAGCAGCTTGGCGTCGCCCTGCCCCAACCCGTCGCGGCCGCGCCAGGCGCGGTAGCCCAGCGCGATGGCACGGAAGGCAAGGTAGCCCACGATCGTCGCCGATGTCCGGTCCAGCAGCTCGTCCGGGTCGCGCACCAGCGCCACGATCAGCCCGGCGGGGATCAGCGGCAGGGTCAGGATGTCGGGCAGCCGCATGTGCCGCGCGTCGATCCAGGCCAGCGTCAGCAGAGCCCAGCCGAGGGCGCAATCGAGCCAAAGTCGGGAGGGATCATCGTCGAGCAGGGCCGCGACGCCGACGACCGCCATGGCGGCAAGCTCGACCGCCGGCGGGAAGAGGCCGATCGCCGCGCCGCACGACCGGCAGCGTCCCCGCAACACGATCCAGCTGAGCACCGGCACCAGATCGCGCGCCGCCAGCCGGGTGGCGCAGGCATCGCAGGCCGAGCGCGACAGCGCGACCGGCCGCCCGGCCGGCAGGCGCTGGATCAGCACGCCGAGGAAGCTGCCGACAAATGGCGCCGCGATCAGCAAGGGGAGCCAGGCAGGCAGGCGCATCTCCATGTGTTTAGTGCTTAGGTAGCATGCTTACGGATGCGCTCCAGGGCGCTACCCTGATGCTTGAAGGTGGGGCGGGGGTTTGGGGCAGCGCACCATGCTTGCTTCATGCATCCTGCGACCCCTCCCAACCGTATGAGTGGATGATGAGTTCTGTCCTGGTTCAAGACGCCCCACCGATGGACCGTTTGGCACGGTTGCTGGTCGAGCGCGGCCAGTGCGATCCGCGAACCCTGGAGCGTGGTCGGCGCGTCGCCGAGGAAAGCGGTCAGCGGCTGGATGCGGTGCTGATCCAGCTTGGCATGATCACCGAGCGGGTGCTGGCCGAAGCCCTTTCCGAGATGCTGGGCCTGCGGCTGGCGCATCCGGAACGCTACCCAGCCGATGCGTTGCTGGCCGATAGGCTGACCGCGCGGTTCTTGCGCGCTGCCCGGGCCATTCCGGTGGCTCTGGAAAACGATTGCCTTGTCGTTGCCACCGCCGATCCGATTGACGATTTCGCACCGGCCGCGATCGCCGCGGCGACCGGGCGGCGGGTGGTGCTGGAGGTCGCGGTGCCGATCGAGCTCGATGCCGCGTTCCACCGGCTTTATCCGGATGGACCGGCCGACGCCGAGACCGCCGCCGGCGAGGCCGAGCCGCTGGAGGAGGATGCCGAGCGGCTGAAGGACATGGCCAGCGAGGCGCCGGTCATCCGCCTGGTCAACCAGTTGATTTCGCGGGCCGTGGAAACCCGCGCATCCGACATCCATCTGGAGCCGTTCGAGGACCGGCTGCGGGTGCGTTACCGCTACGACGGCGTGCTGCACGAGGCGGAGAGCCAGCCGTCGCGGATGACCGCGGCGATCACCTCGCGAATAAAGATCATGGCACGGCTGGACATCGCCGAGCGCCGGCTGCCGCAGGACGGCCGCATCAAGCTGGCGGTGCGCGGCACCGAGATCGACTTCCGTGTTTCGACGATACCGTCGCTTTACGGCGAGACCGTGGTGCTGCGCGTGCTCGACCGCAGCACGGTGGCGTTCGACTACGGCAAGCTAGGGCTTGCGAAGAACGTCATCGCGCCCTGGAACCGCGCGCTGGAGCTGCCCAACGGCATCGTGCTGGTCACCGGCCCGACCGGCAGCGGCAAGACCACGACGCTGTACACCGGATTGCTGGCGCTGAACTCGGTCGCGCGAAAGATCGTCACCGTCGAGGACCCGATCGAATACCAGCTCGGCGGCATCAACCAGGTCCAGGTCAAGCCGCAGATCGGCCTGAACTTCTCGACGCTGCTGCGCTCGATATTACGCCAGGACCCCGACGTCATCATGGTCGGCGAGATCCGCGACCTAGAGACCGCGCAGATCGCGGTCCAGGCGGCGCTGACCGGGCACCTCGTGCTGTCCACCGTGCACACCAACTCGGCCGCGGCGACGATCACCCGGCTGCGCGACATGGGTCTCGAGGACTATCTGATGACCGCGGTGCTGCGTGGCGTGCTGGCGCAGCGGCTGGTCCGGCGGCTGTGCGTCGAATGCCGGACGGAGGCTGACGCGCCGGCGGAGCTGGTCGAGCGGTTCGGCCTGCAGGCGCTGGCCGGACACGGCGACCCGGTAAGGCTTTGGCATCCCGTTGGCTGCCCCGCCTGCCGCGGCACCGGCTATCGCGGGCGCCAGGCGATCGCCGAGTTCCTGCAACCGGACGCGGCGATCGAGCGGCTTGTGTTCGCGCGCGCCGACCACACCGAGATCGAGCGCGCCGCCGTCGCCGCCGGCATGACGACGATGTTCGAGGCCGGACTGCGCGCCGCACTCGGCGGCGACACCACGATCGAGGAAGTCGTGCGCAGCATTCGCACCGAAGCCTGATGGCGCTGTTCCGCTACAGCGCGATCGACGGCGCCGGGCAGCTCGCGACCGGCGAGATGGACGCGGCCAACGAGGCCGAGGTGGTGGCCAGGCTGCGCCGCCAGGGCCACATCCCGATGCGCGCGCAGCCGGCAGCGGCGGTATCGCGGCTCGGCGGGCTGCTGCAGCTCGAACTCGGTCGGTCGTCGCTGCGCCGCCAGGATGTGGCCGAGCTCACCGGCGAGCTTTCGATCATGCTGACGGCGGGCCAGGACCTCGACCACGCGCTGCGCTTCCTGGTCGAGACCGCCGCCGCCCCGCGCGTTGCCCGCGTGGTCGGCCAGATCCGCGACAGCGTGCGCGATGGCGGTGCGCTGGCGACCGCGATGTCGAGGCATCCCGGCAGCTTTTCGAGGATGTACATAGGGCTCGTTCGGGCCGGGGAAGCGGGCGGCACCCTGGCGCCGACCCTGGCCCATCTCGCGACCCTGCTGGAGCGCGAGCGCGCACTGGCCTCGACCATCGCCTCGGCGATGATCTACCCGATTATCCTGGTGGTGGTCGCGCTGGGCTCGATCACGCTGCTGCTGACCGAGGTGCTGCCGCAATTCCTGCCTTTGTTCGCGCAGAACGGCGTGGCGCTGCCGCGGCCGACGCAGATGCTGGTGGCGATGGGTGATGCGGTATCAAGCTACGGCCTGTATGCGCTGGCGGCGCTGGTGGCGCTTGTCGCGGCCATTCGCCAGGCGTTGCGCCGTCCCGGGCCGCGTCTGCTGGCCGACAGCACGATCCTGCGGCTGCCGGTGATCGGCCGGCTGGCGCGTGAAATCCTGGCGGCGCGGTTCAGCCGCACGCTCGGCACGCTGATGCTGAACGGCGTGCCGCTGATCGCAGCGCTGGGCATCGTGCGCGACGCGCTGGGCAACCTCGCCGGCGTGGCGGCGGTGGATGCCGCTACGGTCAGCGCCAAGGGGGGTGGCGGCCTGTCACGGCCTTTGTCGGAGTCCGGGATTTTTCCGCTGCGGATGATCTACCTGCTGCGGTTGGGAGAGGAGACGGCGCAGCTTGGCGCCATGTCGCTGCGCGCCGCCGAGGTTCATGAGGCCCAGGCGCGGGCCGGCGTGCAGCGCGTGGTGGCGCTGCTGGTGCCGGCGATCACCATCCTGATGGGTGCGGCGATCGCCGGCATCGTTTCCTCGCTGCTGCTGGCAATGCTGAGTCTCAACGACCTTGCCAACTAAACAGGATCGCGGGTTCACGCTGATCGAGGTGCTTGTAGTGCTCTCGGTACTTGCCCTGATGGTCGGGCTGGTTGTGGCGCGCGGGCCGCCGCGCAGCGCCACGCTGCAAATGCGCGCGGTGGTTGGCACGTTGGTCGAGGACCTTCGGCGGACACGGGCCCGGGCGATCGCCGGCAACAATCGGCTGGTGGTCGGCTTCGACGCGCGGCGCCACCTCTATCAGCCGCAGGGCGAGGCGGCGCGCCTGCTGCCGACGGAGCTTGGATTTTCGATGGTCGCCGGTGCCGGCGAGGCGCTGCCCGAAATCAGCTTCGCGCCCGACGGCAGCTCGTCCGGCGGGCGCGTCCTGCTGGTCGAGGGCAGCCGCCGCCGGCTGGTGGAAGTGAACTGGCTGACCGGCCGGGTGAGCGTCGCCGATGCCGGATGATCGGGCGGAAGCCGGCTTCACCCTGCTGGAGGTGCTGGTCGCCTTCATCATCGCGGCGCTGGCGTTGGGCATGCTGTTCCAGGGCGCGGTCGGCGGGCTGCGCTCAGCGCGGGTCTCCGGCCAGTATCAGGAGGCGTTGTCGCGGGCGCGCTCGCATCTCGCGGCGATCGGCCATGGCAGCCGGATGATGGCCGGCGAGCAGCAGGGCGAGGACGGGCGCGGCTTTCACTGGCGGGTGCGGACCCTGCCGGCCGGCAGCGTGCCGGTGGCACGCGGCGATGCCGCGACCGTGGCGCGCGGCCCGGTCGCGGTGCTGTTCGACGTCGCCGTGACCGTGTCGTGGCGCGCCGAGGAGGCTACCCGCATGGTGACGCTGGAAGGGCGCCGGATCGGGATCGCGCCGCCGGCGGCGCCATGACGCGGCACCGTTCCGATTGGTCAAACTCGGACAGCTCCGAGGGCTTCACGCTGCTGGAGGTCCTGGTGGCGCTGGTGGTCATGGGCTTCCTGCTCGTGGGGTTGAGCCAGGGCACGCGCTTCGGGCTGCGCGCCTGGGACATTCAGGCACGCATGATCGACGAGCATGGTGAGCTCGACGCCGTCGATCGCGCGTTGCGCCGGCTGATCCAGCAGCTCGATCCGGGCACCCCGACCACCGGTTCGACCCTGGCCGGCACCGCGCGGCAGATCGTCTTCACCTCCGACCTGCCGATGGCGGCGGTGGCGGCGACGCGCCGCGCCGACATGATCCTGGCGGTGGATGCGGCGCACCGGCTGATGCTACGTTGGACGCCGCACATGCATGCCGTGCGGATCGGCCCGCCGCCGGCCTTGCAGGATGCCGAGCTGTTGCGCGGCGTCGATCGGCTGGAGATCGGCTACTGGCGCCGCGACGGGGTGGGCGGCTGGCTAAGCCGGTGGTCGGATCGCGAGTTGCCGGCGTTGATCCGGATACGGATCGTGTTCGTAGAGGGAGACGCGCGAACCTCGCCGGATATCGTCGCGGCGCCGATGCTCGGTCGGCAGGAGAGTTGAGGGCCGGCCGTTCGCGTTCCCCGACGTTTGAAGGCATATAGCGGACATAATGCTTGAGCTGTTTCTGACATGGTGGGCGCAGCAGATGCGCGACCTGCTGCCGCGACGCTGGCGCGGCGGGCGCAAGCCGATGGACGCCCTGATCGTCGCGCCGCGCCTGCCGCTCGATGGTCCCCCGCTGCTTGATGCGACACCGCCGGTTGTCGAGCTGATCCGCCGCCGCCGGGGGGAACACGATCTGGGCCTGTTCGTGCTCGACGGCGCTGGCGCCACGTCGTTGCGCGGGGCAATAGCCAGGCAGAAGCGGCTGCCGGTGATCCTGCGTCTGGCGCCGGCGACGCTGCTGGAACGCGCCGTGGTGCTGCCGCTGCTCGCCGAGCGTGAACCGGAGCGGGTGCTGGAATACGAGATGGACCGGTTCACGCCGTTCCGAGCCGGCGAGCTGTTCTGGAGCTGGGCGGTCGAGCGGCGCGACCGGGCGCGCGGCCAGCTCCACATGCGCCTCAGCTTCGTGCCGAAAATCCTGATCCAGCCGTTGCTGGAGGCGATGCGGCAGGCCGGCGTCACGCCGGTCCGGCTGGAGGCGCCATCTCCTTCGGGCGAGCCTCGCAGCATCGAGCTGGAACGGGCACGGACATCGGGCGACCGCTGGCGCCGGCGTGGCCTGGTCGCGGCCGGCGGCGTTTGCGCGGCCCTGGCGGTGGCCGTGCTGGTGCTGCCGTTCATGCTGCAGCAGGGGGCGAGCGCCAACGTCGAGAAAAGGATCGCCGCGTTGCAGCCGCAGGTGACGCAGGCCGAGCGGCTGCGGCGCGAGATCGCGGCGCGGGTCGCCGGCACCGACGTGTTCGCCGCCGAGCAGGCGCGGGTCGGCGACACGCTCGAGGTGCTGGCGGCGCTGACCGCCATCCTGCCGGACGACACGTTCCTGACCGAACTGGCGCTGCGCCAGGGCAAATTGAGCCTCTCCGGCCAGTCCGCCGCCGCCGCCCGGCTCATTTCCGCCCTGTCGGCGGACCCGGTGATCCGCAATCCGGCCTTCGCCGCGCCGGTGACGAGGGTCGAGAACGGCCGCGCCGACCAGTTCTCGATCCGCGCCGAGATCGCGCCATGAGTGGCGCCCGGTCGCTGCCGACCGGCGTTGGCGGCCGGATACTGGCACTGGGCCTGACCTTTCTGGTGCTCGTGGCGGTGTGGGTCGCCGCCGTGCAGCCGCTGGCCGACTGGTACGCCGACCGCGCCGACAGCCTGGCGCAGCGAACGGCGCTGGCGCGGCGCATGACCGATCTGGCGGCCTCCCTGCCCGCTCTCGCCGGCCAGCTCACCGGCGGCGGCACGCCGGCCGGCAACCCGCCCAGGGGAATGGTCGGCGCCACCTTGGCCGGCAACACCGACGCGGTCGCCGGTGCCGACCTGCAGCAGCGCGTGCAGGAAATGGCGGTTCGGGCGGGGGTCACCGTGACCAGCACGGAAACCCTGCCCGCCGCCGCGGCCGGAGCCTACCGGCGCATCGCGCTGCATCTGTCGGTGAACGCAACCTGGCCGGTATTGGTGGCGCTGCTGCAGACCATGGGCCAGGCCAGCCCGCGCATGCTGATCGACGACCTGCAGGTGCGCGGCTCCCGACTGATGACGCAGCCGGCCGAGCCGCCGCTCGAGGTCTCGTTCACTGTGTTCGGGTTTCGTGCCGACACCCCTGCGACCCGCAACGCGCCATGAGCCGGCTGCTCGTTGCTCTGGCAACCGCCTTGGTGCTTGTGGCGACTCTTGCGGTGGAATATCACAGCCGCTCCTCGGAGGATGCCGTCCTGACCCCCACATCGCGCCGGGCATCGCCGACGACGCAGCCCGGCGCGGCCGCGCCTGCGGCCGATCGCCACCAGGAGTGGGCGACGACAGTTCTGGCACGTCCTTTGTTCAGCCAGACCCGCCGTCCGCCAGCCACCGCCGCGGCGGCAAGCCCGGACGCTGCCGACCTCCCGAGGCTGACCGGCATCCTGGTCACCGGTGCCGTCCGCCACGCGATCTTTGCCGCGCCGGTGGGCGGCCACCCGACGGTTGCGACCGAGGGCGGTCGGCTGGGGGTGTACCGCATCCAGTCGATCGAGGCCGGCAAGGTCATCGTCATCGGACCGCAGGGAGCGGTCTCGCTACGTCCGAGCTTCGCCATGGCCTCGGAAAAGGCGGCGGCGGACAGGCCAGGCGTTCCCGCCGCATCCGCGAGCGCCCCGCCGGCACCCGCGTCCGATGCCGGCAAGCCCTCCATCCTCGACCAGCTGCGTGCCTCGGCATCGCTCTCGATCGGCATACCGGGGCTGTCGCCGCCGTCCGCCGCCGAACCCGACGGCGGAACCGCGAAGTGAGAAACGGCTGGGCCGCTTCGGTCCTGCTGTTCGGGCTTGCCGGCTGCGAGGCGCCGGTGCAGCCGGTGATCGAGGCGCTGGCGCCGCTGCCGGGCAACGGCAATGGCGGCGAGGCCGCGGCGCGCATCAACGGCGGCGCCGGCTCGCCCGAGGCGGCACGCACGGCGCAGGTCAGCTACGGCCAGAGCCAGAACGTCAGCGTCCGGTCGGAGCAGCCGGGCGGCGGCGGCAACATCTCGCTCGATTTCGCCGACACCGACATCCGCGAGGTCGTGGCGCAGATCCTCGGCACCATCCTTAAGCTCAACTACACGATCGACCCGGCGGTGCGCGGCACCGCGACCTTGCGCACCACGAACCCGGTTTCGGCATCGCAGCTACTACCGGTGTTGCAGGCGCTGCTGGCCCAGAACAATGCGACCCTGCTGCAGTCGGCGGGCATCTACCGCGTGGTGCCGGCGGCCGCGGCCGGCGCGGCACCGGCGGCGGGCGGCGCGCCCGGCCTCG
>JANXRT010000484.1 GCA_025356735.1 Acetobacteraceae bacterium
CCGATCTCGGCCCCTCCGCCTCCAGCACCGCGGCGCGCCGGCGCAGATCGGCCGCCGGCACGCGAGAGATCCAGATCGCCGGATCGTCATGCGCGGCATCCGCGGCCAGCGCCGCCTCCAATGCGCGAATTGGGGTCACGAGGTCTCCAGGCAAATCATGGGATCAGCTACGCAACGATCGTGCCATGCTTCCTACCCCGTCATCCGAGAAGCCGCCAACCCATGCCGGCGCATCAACTCCGCCACGTCCAGCCCCGAGATTTGCTTGTCCTCCACCACCCACCGCCCCGCCACCATCACCCGGTCGGCGCGTGAGGCGCCGGCCAGCACAAGGGCGGCGAGCGGATCGCCGGCGCCGGAGAAGCGCAGCTCGTCGAGGGTGAACAGCGCCAGGTCGGCGGCGGCGCCGACCGCGATGCGGCCGAGTTCGGGCCGCCCGATGCAGGCGGCGGAGCCCTCGGTCGCCCAGCGCAGCGCATCGAGGTGGCTGACCGCGGCGATGCCGTTGACGCCACGCTGCAGCAGGAAGGCGGCGCGCACCTCCTGCATCAGGTTCGACCCGTCGTTGGAGGCCGAGCCGTCCACCCCCAGGCCCACGGACACGCCGGCCCCTTCCAGCGCGCAGACCGGGCAGGTGCCCGACGCCAGCAGCTGGTTGCTGCACGGGCAATGCGTCACGCCGACCCTTGCGCGCGCCAGCCGAGCGATGTCGGGCGGGCTGAAATGGATGCCGTGGGCAAGCCAGGTGCCCGGCCGCAGCCAGCCGCAATCCTCCAGGTAGTCGAGCGGCGAGCGGCCGAATTTCTGTTGGCAGAATTCCGCTTCGTCCCTGGTTTCGGCGAGGTGGGTATGCAGCCGCACGTCGTGGCGCGCCGCCAGCGCCGCGGTCTCGCGCATCAGCCGGGTGGTGACGGAAAAGGGCGAGCACGGCGCCAGGGCGATCTGCAGCATGGCGAACGGTTTTGGATTATGCAGCCGGCCGATCAACGCCTCGCTATCGGCCAGGATCGTATCGGCATCCTGCACCACGCTGTCGGGCGGCAGGCCGCCATCGCGCTGCGACAGATCCATCGAGCCGCGCGTGAACACCGCGCGGATGCCCAACCGCCGTGCGGCCGCGGCCTCGATCGCGATCGCGTCTTCCAGCCCGGCGGGAAACACGTAGTGGTGGTCGGTGGTGGTGGTGCAGCCGGACAGCAGCAGCTCGGCCAGCGCCACCGTGGCCGCAGCGTCCAGCGCCTCGGGCGTGAGGCGTGCCCAGACCGGATACAACGTGCGCAGCCAGCCAAAAAGTTCCTGGTTGATCGCGGCCGGAAAGCACCTTGTCAGCGTCTGGTAGAAATGATGGTGCGTGTTGATCAGACCCGGCAGCACGACGTGGCGGCTGGCGTCGAATATCTCCGCGGGCTGTTGCGGCGTGGCGCCCAATGGAACAAGTTCGACGATGCGGCCATCCCGCACGACGATGCCGCCGCCGGCATCGCCGAGGATCGCCAGGGGATTGCGCAGCCAGAGTGCCGCCGACGCGTGTGTAAAGGATGCCTGTGTCATCCCCGCATGGCATGACACTTGCAAACTTTTGGCAAGTGATTAGGAGGGCTGCCCGTGCCGTTGATCCAGAACCGCTATGGCAAGGGGCGCGTGCGCGTGATGCGCGTGTTCCGCGACGGCGACCACAACGAGGTTCGCGAACTCAGCGTGCGCACGATGCTGGATGGCGATTTCAGCGCCGCTTACACTGTGGGCGACAACCGCCAGGTGGTCGCCACCGACACGATCAAGAACATCTCCTACATCGTCGCGCGGGAGAACATGCGGGCCTGCGCCGAGGCCTATGGCCAGGCGCTGGCCGCCAGGTTCCTGGAGCGGTATGCGCAGGTCGAAAAAGTTCAGGTGACGGTGCTCGAAACCCGATGGCTCCGCGCCAGTTTCGGAGGCACGCCGCATCCGCACGGGTTCACGCTCGACGGCAACGGCACCCCGACCGCGGAGGTCGTTGCCACCCGGGAGGCGAGCGCCGTGGTTTCGGGGATTTCCAACTACACGCTGATGAAATCGACCGCGTCCGGCTGGGTCGATTACGTGATGGACGACTACACCACCCTGCCGCCGACGACCGACCGCCTCGCCGCGACCGCGATGGATGCGAGCTGGACCTGGCTCCGCCCGCCGATGGATTACGATGCCACCAACGCCCGCATACTGGCCGTGATGCTGGAAGTGTTCGCGACCACCTACAGCCATGGCGTCCAGGACAGCCTGTATCGCATGGGCGAGGCGGCGCTGGCGGCGGTGCCGGAACTGGCGACCGTGCGGATGGCCTGCCCGAACAAGCACTACATCCCGGTGAACCTGGCGCCGTTCGGCCTGTCGTCGGACAACATGGTGTTCATGCCGACCGACGAGCCGCATGGCCAGATCGAGTGCCAGGTGGGGCGCCAAGTGGGGCGATAAATTTGGACCTGCCGCAGATAGAATCCGTCGCCTCGCCGCGCTCGCGGGACAGCCTGCCGCCATGGCGCGACGATGCCGCCTGGCTCGCCGGCGGCACCTGGCTGTTCTCCGAGCCGCAGCCGGCGCTGCGCTCGCTGGTCGATCTGTCGGCGATGGCCTGGCCCGATCTGGAGCCCTCCGCCAGCGGCCTGCGCATCGCCGCGACATGCACGATCGCGGCGCTGGAAGCATTCCGGTCGCCGGCCGACTGGCCGGCCGCCGGCCTGTTCGGCCAGTGCGCCAACGCGCTGCTCGGCTCGTTCAAGATCTGGAACATGGCGACGGTTGGCGGCAATGTCTGCCTGTCGCTGCCGGCCGCGCCGATGCTGGCGCTGACCGTGGCGCTGGATGGCGTGGCGTGGCTGTGGCAGCCCGATGGCGGCGAGCGTTTCCTGCCGATGGCGGATTTCACCGTCGGCCCGCAACGGAATTCGTTGCGGCCAGGCGAACTTCTGCGCGCGATCGATCTGCCCGCCTCCGGCCTGCGCCGGCGTGCCGCACTCCGCCAGGCTTCGCTGACCACCCTTGGACGCTCCGCCGCGTTGCTGATCGCGACATTGGACGAAAGCGGCGGCTTTGCGCTGACCATCACCGCCAGCACCATCCGGCCGATGCATCTGGCATGGGACAGCCCGCCCTCATCCGACGAGCTGGACGCCCGCATCCAGGCGCTGCTGGCGGAAACATGGTTCGACGACGTGCACGGCACGCCGGCATGGCGGCGCCACATGACGCGGCGCCTGGCCGCCAAGCTGCATCAGGAGTTGCTGGCGTGATCAACGTCAACGGCGTGGCGCGTGACTGCGATCCGGCACCCGGCCAGTGCCTGCGCACCCAGCTGCGCGCACTCGGCCTGTTCGGGGTCAAGAAGGGCTGCGACGCCGGCGATTGCGGCGCCTGTACCGTGCTGCTCGACGGCGTCGCCGTGCAAAGCTGCCTGGTGCCCGCATTCCGCGCCGTCGGCCGCGCGGTCACCACCATCGAGGGCCTGGCCGGTGGGGGGCTGGCCGGAAACGCGCCGCACCCGATGCAGCAGGCGTTCATGGATGCGCAGGGTTTCCAGTGCGGCTTCTGCACGCCCGGCATGATCCTGACGGCTGCCAGCCTTACCCCAACCCAGCGCGAGGACCTACCGCGGGCGATGAAAGGCAATTTGTGCCGATGCACCGGCTACCGCGCCATCGCCGATGCGGTGGCGGGAGTCAAACATGTCGATGCCACGCCAGGCAGCGACGCGGCGCCCGATGCCGAGGCGGTGGTGACCGGGGCCGCCCGCTACACGCTGGACGTCGAAATATCCGGGCTGCTGCACATGCGCCTGCTGCGCTCGCCGCACGCGCACGCCCGCATCCGCTCGATCGACCGCACGGCCGCACTCGCGATCTCCGGCGTGGTCGCCGTGTTCACCCATGAGGACGTGCCCGATCAGCTCTATTCCACTGCCCGGCACGAGAACTTTCGAACGGATCCGGACGACACGCGCCTGCTCGACGGCGTCATGCGCTTCGCCGGCCAGCGCGCGGCCGCCGTGGTCGCGATCAACGAAGCTACCGCCGAGGCTGGCTGCCGCGCCCTGGTGGTGGACTACGACATCCTGCCGGCGGTGTTCGAGCCGGAGGCGGCGATGCGGCCCGGCGCGCCGGTGCTGCACGACAAGCCGGGCAGCCGCATCCCCAACGCCACCCGAAACATCGTCGCTGAAATCCATGGCCGCACCGGCGACATCGAAGCCGGCTTCGCCGCCGCCGATCACGTCGAGGAAATAACCTGCGACATCCCGCGCATCCAGCACACGCCGATGGAAACGCACGGGGCTGTCGGATGGATGGATGGCGAAAGGCTGACCATCCGCAGCAGCACCCAGGTGCCATTCCTGATCAAGCAGGCTTTGGCCGACCTGTTCGGCCTGTTGCCGCAAAACGTCCGGGTGCTGTGCGAACGGGTCGGCGGCGGCTTCGGCGGCAAGCAGGAGATGCTGGTCGAGGATATTCTTGCCCTTGCCGTGCTGCGCCTTGGCCGCCCCGTGCAGTTGGAGTTCACCCGGGCCGAGCAGTTCGCCGCCACCACCACGCGCCATCCGATGCGCGTCACGGCGCGCGCCGGCGCCACCAGCGACGGCATCCTGACCGCGCTGAGCCTGGATGTGGTCGCCAATGCCGGCGCCTACGGCAATCATACGGCAGCGGTGCTGAACAACGCCTGCGGCCAGGTGCTCGGCGTCTATCGCTGCCCCAACAAGGCCGTGGACGCGCTCGGCGCCTACACCAACACGGTGCCCGCCGGCGCCTTTCGCGGCTACGGGCTGAGCCAGACGACCTTCGCCATGGAGCAGGCGATCGACGCCCTGGCGCGCGGCCTCGGCATCGAGCCGTTCACCTTCCGCCGCCGCAACATCGTGCATCCGGGCGATGCGCTGGTAGGGGCGCACGATGAACTCGACGACATCGAATTCGGCAGCTACGGCCTCGATCAATGCCTCGACCTTGCCGAAACGGCGCTCGCCGCCGATGCCGGAAAACCGATGCCGGAAGGTGCCGGATGGCAGGTCGGCGAGGGCGTCGCCATCACCATGATCGACACGGTGCCGCCGTTCGGCCACCACGCCGAATCGCGCCTTCAGCTCGCCGCCGACGGGTACTTCGATCTGTCCGTCGGCACCGCGGAATTCGGCAATGGAACATCGACCGTGCATCGCCAGGTCGCAGCGGCGATGCTGGGCACAACGCCGAAAAATATCCGGCTGCACCGGTCCGACACCGACCTGGTCGGACACGATACCGGCGCCTATGGCAGCACCGGCGTGGTGGTCGCGACAAGGGCCACCGAATTTGCGGCGGTGGCACTGCGGGACCGCATCCTGGCCGCCGCGGCGGCGCTGTGCGGCCGTACGGTCGAGGAATGCCGGCTGGTCGAGGGCG
>JANXRT010000503.1 GCA_025356735.1 Acetobacteraceae bacterium
CCGCCATCGTGATCGGCGCCGAGGGCGTCAACAACCCGACCCACGAGATCACTATCGAGGGCAATAATTTTCGGAATACCGGCGATTTCCAGACCCTTTTCGTGCGCAATCTCACGGCTACCGAGGCGGAGCTCAAGGGCAACAAGCTGTCGGGTTCGGTCAAGCCGCTTCAGGGCGATGGATCGGTGCACTAAAGGCTAAGCATGGGGCTCTGCCCCATACCCCGCAAAGGGGTCGTCGCCCCTTTGAACCCCCACACTTAAGGGATGCGCTCCCGGGCGCTCCCCGGGCAGGGTTTGGGGCAGAGCCCCATGGCTGCCTGCGGCGCTTCTAGGCTCCCGCACCCTCGATCAACTCACCGAACAGGTCCCAGTTCTTCCCCGTCCACCGCATCAGCTGCAACTGGCGCATCGGCCGGTACATGGTTGGCGAGGTCGCGATCCGCATGCCCGGCAGCACGATCGGGTTATCGGTCTCGTTCAGGCTCAGCGCCTGCCTCATGACGGTCTCGCGTGAGAAGTCGCCGTTGCATTGCCGCAGCACGGTCATCAGCGTGTGGCAGATGCCGTAGGCGAAGGCGTTGCCGGTATCCAGCAGATCCGCCTCCGGCGCCCACCGCTTCATGAAGGCCCGCCACTCGTTCATCCCGGCATCGTTGTCCCAACGCGGGTCCGTCGGGTCCTTCAGGTAGGCCGAGGTGATGATCCCGATGCCCTTCTCGCCGCCGGCCGGCAGCATCACCGAGCCGGGCGAGAGCGACACGTTGCTCAGCACATGGAACGGCTTCCAGCCCATGTCGTACACCCGCCGGATGGTCTGAGCGGCGAATTTCGGCGTGCAGGCGGTCATTAGCGTGTCGCAGCCGGCCGATCGCAGCGAAATCAGCTGGCTGTCGACGGTGGCGTCGGTGACCTCGTACGAGGCGATGGTGACCTGCCTGTCAAAGCCGTCGCCCAGCACGTCGCGAAACCCGTTGACATAGTCCTTGCCGAAATCGTCGTTCTGATAAATCAGCCCGATCTTCGCCGAGGGCTGGGTGCGGGCAAGGTACTTGGCGTAGATCCGCGCCTCGACCCGGTAGCTCGGCGCCCACATCAAGGTCCACGGATGCTCCTTGTAGTCGGCCCACTTGTCCGCACCGGTCGAGATGAACAGCGACGGCACGCCCTTTTGGTTGAGGTACTTGACGATGGCCGTGTTGGGTGCCGTGCCGAGCGGGTTGAACATCATCGCGACCTCGTCCTGCTCCACGAGCCGCCGCACCATCTCGACGGTCTTGGGCGGGCTGTAGGCGTCGTCGTAGGTGATGAAGTTGATGCGGCGTCCAGCGATACCGCCCTGATCGTTGACCATGCGGAAATATGCGGCCTCGGTGCGTGCGATCGTGGCGTAGGCCGAGGCGGGCCCGGAATAGGGATAGGTGTTGCCGATCTTTATTTCCGTGTCCGTCACGCCGGGGGTTACCGCAGCCGCGCTATGGCCGCGACGCGGCACGAGAGCGGCGGCGGTTCCCAACAGCACGGTGCGCCGCGCGAGGCGCAGCGCCGCCGCCGGATCGGTCGGCTGGGTCATGGCAGGTCCCCCCCTTTGGCCGCCGGTTCAGCCCGGCGGCGATTTGAGGCCTGCAGCTTGCGACAGGTTGGCGGCGGCGATCAAGCGTGCGGCGCGAGGCCCGTGCCGCCGCCTGGGACCTCGAGGTCAGACCTTGAGGCTGTCGGGCACCGTGCCGCCATTCTCGGCCAGCTTCTGCATCACCGCCTTGTGCAGCCAGACGTTCATTGTCGCCGAATCATTCGTGTCGCCGGAATAGCCCAGCTCATCGGCCAGCAGTTTCCTGGATTCCAGGCTGCTATCGAGGCCAAGCAGCTTCAGCATGTCGACGATCGACTGGTGCCAGTTGAGCTTCTGGCTGTTCTTCGCCGCCATCTCGGTCAGCACCGCCTCGACATCGACCGGTGGCTGGTCCGCCGGCGTGCCGGCGCCATCCCCGGCGGCGACCGCCGGCGCCACTGTCGAAACGGAGGCATCGGTCGGATCGGTGTCGGACGTCGATGGGGCGGCCGCGGCGGGAGAGGCACCGGCCGCTCCCCAGATTTTGGACAGAATCGAGCTGAACATGCTCATTGGCTGATCTCCTGATATGCCGGTCGAAGCGACCACGCGGGAACGCAAGGCGATGAAGGATCGTTCCAGGTTCACGCGGCGCCCAGGTTGTTCCACACCTCCTGAGGCGCGAGGTGTCGAGGCCATGAAGCTTTTGGGCGTAACGTCTGGGGAAGCTTCGGGCGTGACGCCCAGGGAAGCTTCAGGGCGTGTCGCCCGGATTGGCGCATCCGATCAAGAAGATGGCTGCCAGAGGTTCGTTCTGATAATCAGCCCTTCCATGACAAGCAGCCGATGATCCCGCTCCAATTGCAGGCGACGCCCGACAGCGTTTTGCGCGGTTTTGCGGCGGGCGGCGCACGCCACCTCGCCGGCACCACGTCCGCGCTGCGCGAGTGCCCCGATTGCGGCCTGTTCCAGACCGTGCCGAAGATCGTCCGTGGCCAGGTCGCCAGCTGTCCACGTTGCAACGCCGTGCTTCGCCGCCACATCGTCGATCCGCAAAGCCGCGCCTTGGCGCTGGCGCTCACCGGACTGGTGCTGTTCGTGCTGGCCGCCGGGATGCCGTTCGTCGAGCTGGAGGTTCGCGGTCGCGCTCTCCAGACCACGCTTCTGAGCGGCCCCGTGCAACTGGAACAGCACGGCATGTGGGAGATCGGCATTGTCGTGCTGGTCACCACCCTTGGCGCGCCCGTGGTCAAGCTGCTGGCGATGGCCTGGGTGCTGATCGGATTGCGCCTGCGCCAGCCCCCAAGGCACCTCTACGTCGTGTTCCGCTGGATCGAGAAGCTGTCGCCCTGGTCGATGGTCGAGGTCTTCCTGCTGGGCGTCTTCGTCGCCTACACCAAGCTGATCGACCTGGCGTACGTCGATATAGGCGGGGCGGTCTACGCACTCGGCGCCCTGATGATGGTGACGGCGGCTGCCGACTCGGTGTTTGATCGGCAAGGCATCTGGGAAGCGCTGGAGGCGCGCGGGATCACCGCCTGCGGCGCCGTCGCCGTACCCGCATCCGTCAACAGCCCCGCAACCCACCCGATCGGCTGCGACACCTGCGGCCTGGTCTCCTGGCAGGCCGGGGTGAAAAACAGCTGTCCGCGCTGCGGCGGCCGGCTGCATCATCGAAAACCGAACAGCCTGGCGCGCACCGCCGCCTTCGCGGTCACCGCGGCCGTCCTCTACGTGCCGGCCAACATCCTGCCGGTGCTGACGCTTACCCGGTTCGGCCGCGGCGCGCCCTCCACCATCCTCGGCGGCGTGATGGAGCTGGCCGGCGCCGGCATGTGGCCGCTGGCGCTTCTGGTGTTCTTCGCCAGCGTCACCGTGCCAGTAATGAAGCTGATCGGCCTGAGCTGGCTGCTGGTATCCACCCGATTGGCTGAGCGCGGCCGCCTGGTTGAGCGAACCCGGCTGTACCGCATCGTCGACGTGATCGGAAGGTGGTCGATGGTCGACGTGTTCATGATCTCCATCCTCACCGCCCTGGTGCGGTTCGGCGTGATCGCCAGCGTGCAGCCGGATGCCGGCGTGCTGTCGTTCTGCGCGGTCGTGATCCTGACCATCCTGGCCGCCATGGCGTTCGACCCGCGGCTGATGTGGGATGCCGCCACCCGGGCTTCGCGTGATGCGACGGTCCTCCGCGAATGAGCGACGGGCCCTCCGATCCGCTGCCGCAGGCTAGGGTATCGCGCCGCTGGCAATTCCAGATCATCTGGCTAATTCCCGTGGTCGCCGTGCTGGTCGCGGGCTTCCTTGGCTGGAAGGCGCTGCATGACCGCGGCCCGATGGTGACGCTCAGCTTCGCCACCGCCGACGGCATCACCGCCGGGCAGACCAAGGTGCGCCACAAGGCGGTCGATCTCGGCACCGTCGAGGGCGTCGCACTCAACCCCGATCGCGGCCGGGTCAACGTCGAGGTGCGGATGCGGCGCGATGCCGTGCCCTATTTGACCGAGGCGACCCGGTTCTGGGTGGTCCGGCCAAGGTTCTCGCTGAACAACGTCTCCGGACTCGATACCCTGCTGTCCGGCGCCTACATCGGCCTCGATCCTGGGCCTCCCGGCGGACCGTACCAGGGGAATTTCATTGGTTTGGAGGAACCGCCGGCGGTTCGCTCCGACGAGCCTGGCCGGACCTTTCGGCTGGCCGCGTCACGCATCGGCGCGATCTCTGCCGGCTCACCGATATCCTTTCGCGACATTCCCGCCGGCGAGGTGCTGGGCTACGTGCTCGGCCGCAACGGCGACGGCCTGACGGTCAACATCTTCGTGCGCAGCCCATACGATGCCTTTGTCCATGCCGGCACCAAGTTCTGGAACTCGTCCGGCGTCAGCATCAATGTCGGCGCAACCGGGGTCAGCCTGCGGCTCGACAGCCTGCAGGCGCTGCTGTCCGGCGAAATCGCGTTCGACACATCGGATGAAGTCCGCAACACGCCGGCAGCGGCGGCCGATATGCTGTTTCCGCTCTATGCCGATGCCGCCAGCGCCGCCAATGCCGGCTACAAGCGGCGGGTACCGTTCCTGATCTACTTTGCCGGGTCGGTGCGTGGCCTCGCGGTCGGCGCCCCGGTTGAAACGCTGGGCCTGCAGATCGGCACCGTGTCGTCGATCCAGCTGATGTTCGATCCGAAGTTGCTGCAGCCGCCCAAGGTCGCCGTGCAGATCGAGATCCAGCCTGAGCGGCTGTTGCAGGAGCGTGAGAACCCGACCGAGGACACCCCGGCCGTCGCCCGCGCGCTGGTGGAAAGGGGACTGCGGGCTCAGCTGCACACCGCCAACTATCTTACCGGGCAGATGGTGGTCAGCCTGGAGCTGCCGGCCGATGGGCCCCCAGGCGAAGCCGTCACCGAGAACGGCATCATCGTGCTGCCAAGCATCAACGGCGGCTTCGACGGCATCATCGGAAGCGCCGGCCACCTCGCCGACACCCTGGCCGCGCTGCCGCTGGAGCAGATCGCCAAGAACCTGAACGAGACCCTGGCCGGCGCCAACGAACTCGCCCATGCCCCCGCCCTGCGCCAGTCGCTGCAAAATCTATCCAGCACCCTTGCCGACACCCAGCTTCTGGTGCGCCAGATCGGCAACGGCGTCACCCCGGTGCTGAAGCGCCTGCCGGAACTGGCGCAGTCGCTGCAAGATACCGTCAACCGCGCCGGCAAGCTGGTCGGCACCGTCGATCACGGCTATGGCGGCGATTCTGGCTTCAAGCGCGATCTTGACCGGCTGCTCGGCGAGGTCGGCGACGCGGCACGCTCGGTCCGCATGCTGGCCGACTACCTGGACCAGCACCCCACCGCGCTGATCCGTGGCCGTACCGGCTCCGCCGCCGACAGCGGAGACCGATGAGGATGCCCCCGATAAGGATGACAACCGTGGGCCGAACCCTCGCCGTCGTGCTGCTGCTGGTCGTCGGCGCCTGTGCCAGCCCTGACCCGGTGCTGTTCACCCTGGCGGCGATGCCAGGAGAGGTGTTGCACACGCGCCCCGGCGCCGTCGAGCTGAGGCGGATCAGCCTCGCGCGCTACCTCGACCGGTCCGGCATCGTGCGCAACACGACCCCCTACCGCATCACCGTGACCGACGGGCAACGCTGGGCCGAGCCGCTCTCGCGCATGCTGGAACGTGTTCTGGCCGAGAATCTGGCCTCCCGCCTCCCCGACAGGATCGTCTATACCGACAGCAGCGGCATCACCCAACGATCGCCGATCGTTCTCGACATCGACGTGCAGCGGTTCGATCCCGACCCTTCGGGCGACGTTGTCCTCGCCGTGCAGGCGTCGGTCGCACCGGATGGCCGGAATGCCGCTACCAGCGGCTTTCGCATCCTGCGGCACCCTGCCTCGGCCAGCACCGAGGATCTGGTCGCCGCGATGAGCGCCGCGCTTTCGGAACTGAGCGACCGGCTGGCGCTACTGCTGTCACGGCCGTGACAAATTTGCCGGAGTTGCTGACCATCGGCTACGAAGGAACCATCGCTGGCGACATGATCGCGAGCCTGCGCCGCGCCCGGGTCGAGCTGCTGATCGACGTTCGCGCCATCGCCTCGTCGCGGAAACCCGGCTTCTCCAAGACGCTGCTCGCCGCCGGGCTGGCGGAACAGGGCATCGGCTACGTCCACCTGCGCGGCCTCGGCACGCCGAAGGAAGGCCGCCAGGCGGTGCGCTCGGGTCATCCGGAACGGATGCGCGACATCTTCGCCGAGCACATGAGGTCGGACCGGGCGCAGGCGGAACTCGCCCAGGCCATCACCCTGGCCCGAACCGCACGCTGCTGCCTGCTTTGCTTCGAACAGGACCATGCCACCTGCCATCGCAGCATCGTCGCGACGGCGATCGAGACGCAGACGCATCAATCTATCCAGCACCTGACAGTTAGCAAGGCTGGGCTCCGCCCAGACCCGCAAAGGGGCTAGCCCCTTTGAACCCCGCTACTACGAAAGAAAGCTTTCGGATAAACCCCGAGTACCCGCACCTCGGTGGAGAAGAACTGTAATTCTTCCAGGGCCAGGCGCAGGCCAGGTTGTTCGGGATGGCCGTCCACGTCGCACAGGAACTGCGTCGCGGTGAAGTGGCCGGCCAGCATGTAGCTCTCGAGCTTGGTCATGTTGACGCCGTTGGTGGCGAACCCGCCTAACGCCTTGTACAGTGCCGCCGGCACGTTGCGGACGCGGAACACGAAGGTCGTCATCAGGTCGGGCACATCAGGTCCGGGCGACGTCGCCTGCCGCGCCATGACGTAGAACCGCGTCGTGTTGTGCGCCGCGTCCTCGACGTTGCGGGCAAGGATGTCCAGGCCGTAGATCTCGGCTGCCAGCGACGATGCGATGGCGGCCTCCTCCGGCCGTCCCCAGCCGGCGATCAGCGCCGCCGCCCCCGCGGTATCGGCCTGCACCACGGGCGTCAGCCTGAGGTCGCGCAACAGGTGCCGTACCTGCCCGAGCGCCACGGTGTGCGAGTGAGCCCGCTTAAGGCCGCCGATGTCGGCGCCGGGAACGCCTAGCAGGCAGTGCTCGACACGCTGAAAATGCTCGCCGACGACGAACAGGCCGGATCCCGGCAGCAAATGATGGATATCCGGCACCCGCCCGGCCAGGCTGTTCTCGCACGGCAACATCGCCAAGTCAGCCTGCCCCATGGTTACCGCGTCGATCGCCGCCTCGAAGCTCTCACACGGCCGCGTTGTCATGCCCGGAAACGCCGCGCGGCAGGCGAGATCGGAGTAGGCTCCGAGCAGGCCCTGGAAGGCAATCGTGCCGGTCATACCAAACCTTCCCTCAGAAGCTCGCGGGCGCGAAGCAGGTCAGCCGGCGTGTCGACTCCGAACGGGCCGTGCTCGATCCGCGCGCAGACAATGCGCATGCCGTCTTCCAGCGCGCGCAGCTGCTCCAGCTTCTCACGACGCTCCAACGGGCTTTCGGGCAGCGAGACGAACCGGGCCAATGCCGCGCGCCGGAACGCATAGATGCCAATATGGTGCCAGCGCGGCCCCTCGCCCCAGGGGATCGGCGCGCGCGAGAAATACAAGGCCGGCGAGGTCGCGCGGCCACGCTCGAACACGCAGGCCGCTTTCACGACAGACGACAGATTGGCCTCGTCGTCGCTGAGAATCGGGGCGACCAGCGTGGCGATATCCACCCGCGCGTCGGACAGCGGCAGAATGACGGCGCGCAGCTGCTCGGCTGAGATCGTCGGGAAATCTCCCTGCAAGTTGACGACCACGTCATGCGCGCCGGACGGATCGAGCGTCGCCAGCGCGGCATGGACCCGGTCGGAGCCGGACGGCAACGATGGATCGGTCATCACCGCGATCCCGCCGGCGGCGCGCACCGCGTCGGCGATCTCCGTTTCCGCACAAGCGACCGCGACCGGGCCGATCGCCGCCTCGATCCCGCGCCGCATGACGTGGACGATCATGGGGGTCCCGCAAATATCGGCCAGCGGCTTGCCCGGCAGCCGGGTCGAGGCCATGCGGGAGGGAATGATGACGATCGGGTTCAAGTTCGTGTCCGCGGCCGAATGGGTTGAACCGGTGCCCCCGGCTTCGTATGTTGCGGCGCACCTTAGGTTTGCGCCAACCGCCGCGCAACGCCGGGCCGGAGAGCCGATGATCCCTGACCTGGAACTGGACCGGCTGGTCGCCATCGCCGAGGCCGCCGCCGATCTGGCCGGCACGGTTATCCGGCCGTTCTTCCGTGCGGTGCCGGATGCCGAGATGCCGGCTACTGAGATAAAGACCGACAACAGCCCGGTGACCCTCGCCGACCGCCGCGCCGAGCAAGCGATGCGCGCGATGTTGGCGGAACACCTGCCCGATCACGGCGTGCTGGGCGAGGAATTCGGCCTCGACCGGCCGGACGCCCGGTTCCGCTGGGTGCTCGACCCGATCGACGGCACCCGCGCCTTCATCACCGGCCGGCCGGTGTTCGGCACCCTGATCGGGCTGCTGGACGGCGGGGACGCCATACTCGGCATCATCGACCAGCCGGTGACCGGCGAGCGCTGGATCGGCGCCGCGCGCCGTCCGACGGTGTTCCGCGGACCGTTCGGCGGCGATGCCGGGTGCCGGCCCTGCGCCCGGATCGGGGATGCCGAGCTTTCCTGCACGTCGCCGGACATGTTCGCCCCAGGCGATCTGGCCGCGTTCCGCCTTCTGGCGGCCGCGGCCCGGCGCGTCAGCTATGGCGGCGATTGCTACGCCTACGGCCTGTTGGCGCTCGGACAAATAGACATGATCGCCGAGGCGGACCTGAAAATCTGGGATTGGACGGCGCTGATCCCGATCATCGAGGGTGCTGGCGGCCGTGTCACCGACTGGTCCGGCGAGAAACTAACGCCATACAGCGACGGGCGCGTGCTCGCGGTCGGCAACGAACGATTGCTGGCACCGGCGTTGGCCTTGCTGGCAGGATGAAGCCGAAGGAGCCGCCCATGCGCTTGCTTTTCCTTGTTCTGGCCGCGCTGCTCTGTGCCGCCCCGGCGCGGGCGCAGGAGGCCGTTCGCACTTACGCCTTCTCGATGCTCGGCGCGCCGGCGCTCCCCGCGGATTTCACCCACTTCCCCTATGCCGACCCGAACGCGCCAAAAGGCGGCACCATGGCGCTGTCGGCGGTCGGTAGCTTCGACAGTTTTAACCCATTTGTGCTGCGCGGCAGTGCCGCCGACATCACTCGGCTGTACGACACGCTGCTGCGCGCCTCCGCCGACGAGGCCAGCACCGCCTACGTCCATCTCGCCTCGGCGATCGAGTTGCCCGCCGATAAGCTCGGCGTCGTGTTCGACCTTCGCCCGGAAGCGAAGTTCCATGACGGCCACCCGGTCACCGCCGAGGATGTGGTGTGGACCTTCAACACGCTGCGCGAGAAAGGCCGACCCTTCTATCGGCAATACTATGCCGATGTGACCGAGGTGCAGGCCATCAACCCGCATCGGGTAGAGTTCCGCTTCAAATCGACAAGCAACCGGGAACTGCCCTTAATTCTGGGCGAGATGCCGATCCTGCCAAAGCACTGGTGGGCATCCCGCGACTTCACAAAACCACTGACCGAGCCGCCGCTCGGCTCTGGCCCCTACCGCATCGGCAAGTTCGAGTTCGGCCGCATCGTGTCGTATGAGCGCGTGCCCGACTGGTGGGCGCGCGACCTGCCGACTGGCCTCGGCACGCAGAACATCGGCACCCTCACCGTCGAGTATTTCCGAGACGCGACGGTGGCGCTGGAGGCGTTCAAGGCCGGCCAGGTCGATTTCCGCCAGGAGAACATCGCCAAGCAATGGGCCACCGCCTACGATTTTCCGGCGGTGCAGAAGGGCTTGGTGAAGAAGGATGAAATTCGCCACCACCTGCCGACCGGCATGCAGGGCTTCGCCTTCAACGTCCGCCGGCCGGTGTTCTCCGACGTGCGGGTGCGAAGGGCACTGGCCTGGGCGTTCGACTTCGAGTGGGCCAACAAGAACCTGTTCTACAGCGCCTACACCCGCACCAGATCCTTCTACAGCAACAGCGATCTGGAATCGTCGGGCGTGCCCGAGGGCGCCGAGCTGGCCTTGCTCGACGGCTTTCGCGACAAGGTGCCCCCTACCCTGTTCACCCAGCCTTTCACCCTGCCGGTCACCGATGGCTCCGGCAACAACCGCGAGGAGTTGCGCACCGCGCTCGACCTGTTCAGGCAGGCGGGCTGGACCGTCAAGGACCGGAAGCTGGTCGATGCCGACGGGCACCAGATGAGCTTCGAGATCGTGCTCGACCAGCCCTCGTTCGAGCGTGTGGCGCTGCCCTATGTCGAAACCCTGAAGAAGCTCGGCATCGAGGCCCGCGTGCGCACCGTCGATCCGGCGCAGTACCAGCGGCTGACCGACAGCTTCGACTTCGACATGGCTGTTGTCGCTATCGGCGAAAGCGCCAGCCCCGGCAATGAGCAGCTCGGCTTCTGGTCCTGCGCCAGCGGCAAGCAGGAAGGCGGCGACAACGTCATGGGCATCTGCGACCCGGTGGTCGACGCGTTGGTCACCCGGCTGGTCAACGCCCCCGATTACGCCAGCCAGATCGTGGCCGCGCACGCGCTCGACCGCGTGCTGCTGGCCGGCTGGTACGTGGTGCCGCACTGGCACACGCAATACACCCGCATCGCCTACTGGAACCGGTTCGGCCGGCCCAATGTGCCGATCCGCACCGGAGTCGCGATGGATACCTGGTGGGTTGATTCAGCGCTGGCGGCCGCCACCGATGCGGCGCGCCGTGGCGGCAACTAGAAGCAAGGCGGGGGCTCTG
>JANXRT010000320.1 GCA_025356735.1 Acetobacteraceae bacterium
CGGCGCATGGCGCGCTGTCGGGCCGGATGGGCCGGCCTTTGTACATCGAGGCCACCCGCATCGCGCCGTTCAAGCCGCGCGGCACGGATGTGTCGGTCATCCTCGACCTGATGATCCACGACCTCGACCTGATCCTGGCGCTGGTGGACAGCCCGATCGAGAGCATGGACGCGGTTGGCGCCGCCGTCGCCAGCGCCCATGAGGACATCGCCAACGCCCGTATCCGGTTCCAAAGCGGCGCGGTCGCCACCATCACCGCCAGCCGGATCTCGGCGCGCACCGAGCGGCGAATGCGGCTGTTCGCCGAGGACGGCTACATGGCGGTGGACTTCGCCAACCGCCGGCTCAGCCTGGTGTCGCGCGGACTGCATGCCGAAGGCCGTGGCCAGCCGGTCCCCGGCGTCAACGGCTTCGCCATCGAGGAGTTTTCATGGGAGGACCACGACGCGCTGGCGGCCGAGCACGCGGCGTTCGTGGCCTCGGTGCTGGACGGCGCGCCGGTGCTGGTCGATGCCACGGCGGGCCGACGCGCGCTGGCGGCGGCGCTGGAAGTTTCGCGCGCGATGAACCAGGCCCAGGCCCGGATGCGTCTATCCGGGCTGATCCAGTAGCGCCAGGATTTCCCGGGCCGCGGCTTGCGAGGGCAGCCCTGCCGCCGGCTTGAGGCTGTCGATCACCGCCGCATAGGCCTGTTTCTGCCGCGCGGCGGCGGCCGGGTCGGTGATCAGCTCGGCCAGCATGGCCGCCAGCAGATCGGGGCGGCAGCGCTCCTGGATCAATTCCGGCACGATCTCGCGGTCGGCCAGGATATTGACCAGGCTGGCATACTTCACCAGCACCAGTTGCCGCGCGATGGCGGCGGTGAGCGGATTGACCCGGTAGGTGACCAGCATCGGCACGCCGGCCAGAGCGAGTTCCAGGGTCGAAGTGCCGGATTTGGTGATCGCCGCGGCACTGGCCGCGAAGGCGTCGTGCTTATCCTGCTCGGATGTGACGACGATCGGCCGGTTCGGCCAGGCAGCGGTGGCCTCGGTCACCGCACGCGCCACCGGGGCGGCCACTGGCACGACGGGCACCAGCCCCGGCACGCGGTCGGCGAGCAGGACCAGCGTCTGTTCCAGCACCGGCAGCAGCCGGCCGACCTCGGTGCTCCGGCTGCCGGGCATCAAAGTGACGATTCGTTGGTCGGCGGCAACCGCGAATTTCTCGCGAAACCGACCGGCATCGCCCCGGTCGGCGCCGCATTCCAACACGGGATGGCCGACGAATGTCGCCGCCAGCCCGTGGCGCGCGAAGAACGCCGGCTCGAACGGCAGCAGGCAGAGCAGGCTGTCCCACAATCCCGGAAAGCGCTTTACCCGGCGCTCCCGCCACGCCCAGGCCTGAGGCGCGACGTAGTGGGCGCGGCGGATGCCCAACGGCGCGGCGGCGCGCAGCACCCGCAGCGTGAAGCCCGGACTGTCGATCGTGACCACGACCTGCGGACGGTGGGCCGCTATGTCCGCCACCGTCTGGCCCAGCCGGCGCCGCAGCCGGCGAAGGTTCGGCACCACCTCGAGCAACCCCATCAGCGACAGCTCTCGAAGCGGGAACAGGCTGTCGAGGCCGGCCTGCGCCATCGCCCCGCCGCCGACGCCGGCGAATTTGAGGTCCGGACGCGCGGCGCGCAGCGCCGCCATCAGCCGCGCCCCGAGCACGTCGCCGCTCGCCTCGCCGGCGATCAGGTAGATCAAGGGCAAATCGCATGTCTTTCGTTAAACTGCCGGCGCGGCATCGGGGTGGCGGCGGAAGAATGTTCCGACAATCGGTTCCGTTGCGAGTATGAGGTAGTTGCCGGCGTGTGGTTTATCGACACGCGCGCCTTAGGGGGAATGGATGCGATCGATACAGGATGACGGCCGGCTTGCCAAAACCCTCGCCCCACGCGCGCGCCGGATCAAGGCCGGCTGAGCGTGCCGACCTGGGATCGAAGTGCAGCGATGCTGCAACTCGTCGTCAGCCCACAGGCTGACGGCGTGCTGATCCCGGTCGGGCTGAATGCAAGCGAGGGCATCAGCGAGCCGTTCACCCTGTCGATCGACCTGCTTTCCGAAACGCCGCAGATCGACGCCACGACGATGCTCAACCAGCCGATTGCCCTCGCGCTGGCCAGCGCGGGCGCCGTGCTGCGCTACTTCCACGGCGTCGTGCAGGCGTTCGCGCCGATCGAGCCGGCGGAGGACGGCCTGTTCCAGTATCTTGTCACTGCGGTGCCGAAACTCTGGTTCCTCGGCCAGACCGTCGATTGCCGAGTCTATCAAAGCAGGACCGCGGTCGACATCCTGACCGCGATGTTCACCGACGCCGGGATCACCAGCAGCGATTTCCGCATCTACGGTGACAAGCCGGTGCGCGAGTACACCACCCAGTTCAATGAAACCGACCTCGACTTCGCCACCAGGCTGATGGAGGAGGAGGGTTATTTCTACTTCTTCGAGCACGCCGCCTCCTACCACAAGCTCGTCATCGCCGACTCGAACGCGGCCTTCGCGGCGATACCGGATGCCACCCTGCGCTACTTCGCCAACAGCACCGATGCCGACATCGTCCATGCCCTGCAGCTTCACGCAACGACTGCCCATGGCCTGGTGACGCTGAAGGACCATGACATTACGGCGCCCGACAAGGTCCTCGAGAAGGGGCTGGCGACCAAGCTCACCACGGGTGGCGCCGCCGGGCGCGACGTGTTCGCCTGGCCGGCGCACAGCTATGAAACGGCGGGGGTGGAGGCGCTGGCCAAGCGCCGGATCGAGGCGGCCGAGGCTGCGTCCTCGATCTATCACGGCGAGACCAGGTTTGCCGCCCTGGTACCCGGCGGCACCTTCACCCTGGTGCTCGATCCGCTGACGCTGGCCGCCAACCTTGTGCTGGCGGTGCGGACGTCAATCTGTGCCGTGTCGGACCCGAGCCCGTCCAACGGCGCCTCGGGGCCGGACTTCAACGCCCGGTTCACCGCCTTCGACAACGCCGTGCCGTGGCGCCAGCCCCGCTCGGTGCCGCGGCCTCGGATGGCCGGGCTGCACACCGCCTACGTGCTGGGTGCGGACGGCGCCGAGATCGACTACGACACCTTCGGCCGGGTCAAGATCGCCTTCCTGTGGGACCATCGCGCCGAGGCGACCGACGCGTTGTCGGTCTGGGCGCAGGTCGTGCAGCCCTGGGCCGGCAACGGCTGGGGCGGACAATTCATTCCCCGAGTCGGCCAGAAGGTCGCGGTCGCGTTCATGGACAGCGACCCGGACCGGCCGGTGGTGGTCGGCGGGCTGTACGACGCCGACAGGCCACCGATCTACGACAACGACGCGGAAAAAACCAAAAGCGGCTTCCGCTCGCGCTCCGCCAGCGGCACCGCGACCGACTTCAACGAGTTCACCTTCGACGACAAGGCCAGCAACGAGAAGATCTTCGTCCAGGCGCAGAAGGACTACCTGATCCAGGTCAAGAACGACCAGACGCTGAAGATCGACAACTGCCGCATCGTCCAGGTCAAGGTGGACGAGACCCGGACCATCGGCGGCAAGCAGACCGAGACGATCGACAAGGACCGCGCCATCACCATCAGCAAGGGCGACGACAGCCTGACGGTGAGCACCGGCAAGATCACCACCCTGGCCGACCAGGGCGACATCTCGATGAAGGCCAGCCAGGGCGCGATGGCTTTCCTGGCCAGCCTGGGCGACATCTCGATCAAGGCCGCCGCCGGCGCCATCGCGATCGAGGCGGTGACCTCGATCGAGCTCAAGGTCGGCGCCAACAGCGTCAAGATCGAGCCGTCCGGCATCACCGTGAAGGGCACCATGGTCAAGGTCGAGGGCTCGGCGATGCTCGACATGAAGGCGCCGATGACGACGCTGAAGGGAGATGGCATGCTGACCCTCAAGGGCGGCATCGCCATGCTGAACTAGATTTGAGCTATCTATCCGGCCTTGGGAGGCCACCATTCAATCCTTGACGAAAATCGCGACCTGCGACCTGGCCGAGATCGCCGCCCGCATCCAGTCCGGGCCGGAGGCCGCCGGCGTGCTGGTCGGGCTGGCCGACGTGCCCTCGGCGCTACTGGCGCTGGAGGAAGGCGGCTTTCTGATCGAGGCGACGCGTCTGGTCGCCCATGCGCTGCCCAAGCGCGAGGCGGTGTGGTGGGCCTGCATGTGCGCCGGCCACACCGTGCTGCCTGGCCTGCCTGAGGCCGACCGGTCGGCGCGCGAGAACGCCGAGCTCTGGGTGCGGCGCCAAACGGATGAAATCCGCCGCACCGCGATGGAGCACGCCCAGCGCGCCGGCCTGACCAGCCCGGAGGCGTGGGCCGCGGTCGGCGCATTCTGGAGCGGCAACTCGATGTCGCCGCTCGGCCAGCCGCTGGTGCCGCCCGCGGCCCATCTCGCCGGCACCGCCGTCTCGGGCTCCGTCGCCCTGGCGTCGGTGCGCGGCGACGTGCTGCGCCAGATGGCCCGGCTGACGAAATTCCTGGCCAGCGGGCGGGAGATCGCGACAGGCGGCCAGGGCCGCCTGGAACACGAGGAAGCCTGATGGGACAGCCAGCCGCGCGCTCCACCGACATGCATGTCTGCCCGGCGTTCACCGCCATCGTGCCGCATGTCGGCGGGATGATTACGATGGGGCTGCCGACGGTGCTAGTTGGTGGCATGCCGCAGGCCCGCGTTGGCGACATCCATGCCTGCGTCGGACCCCCCGGCACCGCGGCGATGGGATCGACCACAGTGCTGGTCGGCAGCATGCCCGCGACCCGGATGGGCGACCCGTGCGCGCATGGCGGCACCATCGTGGTCGGCTGCCCCACCGTGCTGATCGGTTGACCCGGTGCAACTGTCGCTGATCGTGCTGCGCTGCCCCGACGCGGTCGTTCCGGAACAGCGCGACATCGAGGGCGGCGAGTTCAGCCTCGGCCGTGGCCCTGGCGTCGACTGGGTGCTGCCGGACCCCGACCGGGTGCTGTCCAAACGCCATTGCG
>JANXRT010000019.1 GCA_025356735.1 Acetobacteraceae bacterium
CAACGAGAAATCAATGGATTTCACCGCCGCGGCCGCCGCCTCGTTCACCGCCGGCGGCTGGTCGGTGAGCGTGGACAGCAACGCCCGCGCGTCGATGTCGCCACGATCGCGCAAGGTCGCGACCGCCGCCAGCCGGTCGGATTCGGATGCATGCCCCTCGGCCAGCAAGGCGGACGCGCGCGCCTGCTCCATGGTCCGCTTGACGTTGGCATCGCCCTCCTTCGCAATTGCCCGGGTGAGTGCCGGCAGCCCGGCCGGATCGCGGGAGCGGAACACCGCGTCGGCCGCCATGGCGCGGGTCGGCGCATCGGGGGCGAACAGCCGCAGCGCGCCAAGCGCCGCATCGACCGCGCGGCGCACCGCGTTGTTGACCCGCACGGGGCGCACCGACCCGGGTTCCGCCGGCTGGCTGGTTCGCGCATCGATGTAGCGCCCGTCGGCGTCCTTGATGAACAGCGCCCGGTCGGCGCGGGCATATAGTTTTCCGTTCTGCATCGCGCCAAGGATGGCGGCGGTGCGTGGATCGCCGGACAAGGTCAGCGTGTCCACGCCGGCGCGGACCTCGTCGATGTTGGCGCCGGCCAGTGCGGACAGCGCGTCGTCCACGCCGGCCTGCGCCGTCAGAGGCATCAGCAACAGCCAAACGATTAACAAGGCACGGCGCATGAATGTGGCTCCGGTATGGATAAGCGCCGCAGGCAGAAAAAAGCCGGAGCCAGCCCCGAACCTCGCCGGGGGTAGCGCCCCCGGACCCGCATCCCTTAAAGGATGCGCTCCAGGACGCTTTCCTGGCGGGGTTTGGGGCAGAGCCCCATGCTTACCCTTACTTAGCGCTGCCGCCGCACTTGCCGGACTTCACGTTGAAGTTGCCGCAGGACATTGGCGAGCGCCAGTCGGCGATCAGATCGCGAGAACCTTCGAGGTAGGGCGACCACTCCTGCGCCACGATCAGGCCTGGGGTTTGCGACACGATGTTGAACTGCCCGTTATCCTGGATTTCACCGATCAGCACCGGCTTTGTGATGTGGTGGTTGGCCATCATCGCCGAGTAGCCGCCGGACAGGTTGGGCACCGAAATGCCGATCATGGCATCAATTACCTTGGCCGGATCGACGGTGCCGGCTTTCTCGACCGCCTTGACCCACATCGCGAAGCCGATCACGTGGGCTTCCATCGGGTCGTTGAAGGTGCGTTTCGGGTTTTTTGTGAAGGCCTGCCACTTGGTGATCGCCGCCTTGTTTTCGGGCGTGTCGACGCTCATGAAGTAGTTCCAGGCGGCGAGGTGGCCGAGCAGCGGCTTGGTGTCGATGCCGGCCAGTTCCTCCTCGCCGACCGAGAACGCGACGACGGGGATGTCGGTCGCCTTGATGCCCTGGTTGCCGAGCTCCTTGTAGAACGGCACGTTGGCGTCGCCGTTGATGGTCGAGACGACGGCGGTCTTCTTGCCGGCGCTGCCGAACTTCTTGATCGAGGCGACGATGTTCTGCCAATCCGAATGGCCGAACGGCGTGTAGTTGATCAGGATGTCCTCCTCCTTGACGCCTTTGGACTTGAGGTAGGCTTCGAGGATCTTGTTGGTGGTGCGCGGATAAACGTAGTCGGTCCCCGCCAGCACCCAGCGCTGCACTTTTTCCTGCGCGGCCAGGTAGTCCACCGCCGGGATGGCCTGCTGGTTTGGCGCGGCGCCGGTGTAGAAGACGTTCTTCTGGCTTTCCTCGCCCTCGTATTGGACGGGGTAGAACAGGATGCTGTTGAGTTCCTCGAACACCGGCAGCACGGATTTGCGGGATACCGAGGTCCAGCAGCCGAATACCACCGAAACCTTCTGCACGCTGATCAGCTCGCGCGCTTTCTCAGCGAACAATGGCCAGTTGGAAGCGGGATCGACGACGACCGCTTCGAGCTTGCGGCCGAGCACGCCGCCCTTCTGGTTCTGCTCGTCGATCAGCATCAGCATGACGTCCTTCAGCGTGGTTTCGCTGATCGCCATTGTGCCGGAGAGCGAATGCAGGATGCCGACCTTGATCGGCCCGGCCGGTTGAGCCTGGGCCGGTGCGGCGGGCATGACCGTGATGGCGGCGGTGGCGAGTGCCGCGACACCGAGCGACGCCAACCTTCGGCGTGAGAGCCACGTGGTAGGTTTGTTCATGAAGACTTTCCCCGTTTGTCATGGACGCATCAAAGCGGGAATCCGAGGCAAGGCCGCGGCCTGAACGTTCGGATGACCCTGGCGAATTGCCTCGCCTGACGAGGTTGTGAGCAAGCGCCATGCCATCGCCATCAACGCAACGATATCAAGCGGTTGGATATGGCCTCGAAACGTTGGCGATGGAGACGCCTAGATTTTGGGCAGCTGTCGCGCCGGTCTGAAGCAGGGCAGCCGGCCGGGTGGAAGTTCAAGCGTGGGGCTCTATGATCGCAGGAGACGCAACGGAGACCGCCATGACCAGCAGCCTGCTCGACCCCAGCCTGTTTCACCCGGATGCCGTCTCCGGCGAGACCCGGACCCTGAACGCCGCCATCGTGCAGGCGATGACGCCGATGCCGGAATGGTGGGATGTCGGGGCGGAAGCTACGCGTGAGGCACGGCGCCAGGGGCGCGGGCCGTTCCCGCCAACACCCAAGTCACCACGCGCCACCGAGCGAACCATCCAGGGCATCCCCGTGCGGGTGATCGCGCCGATCGGCACGCCGCGCGGCATCTACCTTCATATTCATGGCGGCGGCTGGGTGCTGGGCGCGTGCGACCAGCAGGACCCGATGCTGGAGCAGATCGCCGACAGCGCCGGGCTGGTCTGCCTCAGCGTCGAATACCGCCTGGCGCCGGAACACCCCTACCCAGCCGGTCCGGACGATTGCGAGAGCGTTGCGGCCTGGCTCGTTGAGCACGCCAAGGCCGAATACGGCACTGACCTGCTGACCATTGGCGGTGAATCGGCCGGCGGGCACCTGTCCGCCGTCACCCTGCTGCGAATGCGCGACCGGCATGGCTACTCCGGGTTTCGCGGCGCCAACCTGGTGTTCGGCGCGTTCGACATGGGCATGACGCCGAGCCAGCGCGGCTTCGGCAACGCCAAACGGCTGGTGCTGCGCACGATCGACATCGAGAAGTTCGCCGACGCCTTCCTGCCGCCCGGGATCAACCGGCAGGATTCTGACGTGTCGCCGCTGTTCGCCGACCTGTCCGGATTATGTCCAGCATTGTTCTCGATCGGAACGCTGGACGCGCTGGTTGACGACACGCTGTTCATGCACGGACGCTGGATCGCCGCTGGCAATCCCGCCGAGTTGGCGGTCTATCCCGGTGGCGCGCACGGGTTTACCTCGTTTCCTGGTGCGCTGGCAGCGTCGGCGCGGGCGCGAGCGGCGGAGTTCCTGGGTGGATGCTGCGCCTGACCGCTCAGGCCGGTTCCGGCACACGATCGAACAGGGCGCGCATCCGCGCCGCCTGGTTGGTCGCGCTGAACAGGTAGGTTGGCGTCCAAGCGTAGCGGCCGCGCATTGCGTAGCCGATTTCGTGCAGCCACCGGGCGGTGGTGTCGAAGCGTTCGGCGCCGTCCGCTTCGACCATGATGTCGGGCAGCCAACGCCGGAGTGTGCCGGCGGCACCCTCCAGCACGCCCGCTTCGCCGCCCTCGACGTCGATTTTGATCAGGCCGACCGGGCGGTCTCCGGCGGTGCTGTCCAGGGTGACGATCCGGACCGCGCCGGCGCCGGCGCGAACCTGGACCGTGCCGAGGTTTGTCGGGTCGCCGATCATGGCACAACCCAACCCCGTGTGGGCGCCGAGCGCCACGCCGTGTACGCGAACCCGCCGCTCCAACCCGTTGGCGGTGATGTTGATCCGCAGCACCTCGAGGTTGGCGGCGAACGGCTCGATCGCCACAACCTCGGCGCCCAGCACTGCGGCGAAGAACACCGTGTGGTTGCCGATGTTGGCGCCGGCGTCGAGGATCACGGTGCCGGGGATGTGGATCTCGCGGCATTTCATCAGCACGTCCGGCTCATAGAAGCCGCGTGAGGCACGGATGACCGTTGCCAGATGGTCGGGCTCCGGATGCGTCCATAGCTCGATGCGCCGGCCCAGGCAGTCGAAGATGGTTTTCTGCATTCTTCGACGTTGCGCCGCAGGCATTAAGAAAGGGTGGCGCGTCTTGTCTAAGTAGAGGGGTTACAAGGGGCTAGCCCCTTGGCGGGTCTGGGCAGAGCCCAGCCTTAGCTTCTCTTCTCAAACTGATAGGGGCTGGCGCTGGTCGTCATAGGATCCAGCGACAGCCGGTGCTCCAGCGGCGGGAACGCGCGTGAGCGGCAGTCCGGCCGGTCGCACAGCCGGCACGACAGGCCGATGCCGACGCGGGCGCGGTCGAGGTCCAGCCCGTCGGCATAGACCATGTCGGCGGCGTGGCTGACCGAGCAGCCCATTGCCACGACGTGCACGGGGGCTGGGTCGCCCCAACGCGCGGCGGGGCGGGAAACGGCGCGGGCGAAGCACAGAAAGGCGGCGCCGTCGGGCAGCTCGGCGACCTGGACCTGGACCGCGCCGGGGGTCGCGAAGGCCGCGTGCACCACCCATTTCGGGCACGATCCGCCATAGCGGGCGAACGGAAAGCCGGCGGCGGAGAAGCGTTTGGACACGTTGCCGGCCGGATCAACGACCAGGAAGAAGAAGGGCACGCCGCGCGCGTCGGGCCGCTGCATGCCGGAAAGCCGGTGGCAGGCCTGCTCGAACGAGACGCCGAAGCGGGCGGCCAGGGCTTCGAGGTCGTGGCGGAGTTCGGTCGCGGCGCGAAGGTAGGGCGCGTAGGGCATCAGCAGCGCGCCGGCGACGTAGTTGAGCAGGCCGACGCGGATGATGGATTCAGCCTCGGGCGTGGTCGGCTCGGCGGCGCGGACGACCTGCTCGACGGCGTCGCGGGCTTCCAGCAGGGCAAGCTGGAAGGCCATATGGAAGCCGCGGCTCTCGCGCGGGAGGGCCTCGGACAGGACCAGGCTGCGGGATGCCGGATCGTACTTTCGCAGCGTGGCGCCGAGCGGACCGACGGTGACGGTCAGGCCGTGATGGCGGCGCAGGCGCTCGGCGATGGCGTGGTTGGTCTCGGCGGGGGTTGCCGCAAGATCGAAAGCAATGGCTTCGGCGGCTTCCTCCAACCCGGAAAAGTAATTGCCATGGTCGGTGAACAGGTCGCGCGCCTCCTCGGTCGGCAGCAGGATGCGGCGGCCGGACGGCAGGGCGATGCCACCGGCATCTTCCCGCGCCACCCGCCAGGCGCGATACAGCGACAGCACGGCGCGCGCCGCGGTCGGCGACGATCCGGCAAGGGCGGCGATTTCGCTCTCCGGCACCGCTTCGGCGCCGAGCATGGGATCGGCGAAGGTTTCGCGCAGCCCGGCCTCGAGCTGGCGCTCGTCGGAGCCGGACAGAGTGGCGAGATCGATGCGCAGGGTTTCGGCCAGCTTGATCAGCAGGGAGGCGGTAACGGCGCGCTGGTCGTGCTCGATCAGGTTGAGGTAGCTGGCCGAAATTCCCAGCGTGGTGGCCAGTGCCTGCTGCGACAGATGCCGTTCGGAGCGCAGCCGGCGGACGGTGCGGCCGATCAGGGCGCGGGACATTCTTTACAACCTTTACGGATTTACAAGTTTGTCGGTGAATTCAACAACCACATTGCCACATATCGACGCAGATATCCCGTGTCTTTCGCACCTGCAATGTCAATTATTGACTTAAGGAAAAGCTGCCACGAGCGGCCTGACCTGCCGCCTTCATCCTCAGGAGACTACCATGCGTCCTTTCACCGCCCCAGTCCGTGCCCCGGACGGCATGAACACCCCGGCTGGCGATCCGGAGCGTTTCGCCGGCATCCGGCGCGACTACACCGATGCCGACGTGCAGCGTCTGTCGGGCTCGTTCCGCATTCGCCACACGCTGGCCGAGATGGGCGCGAACCGGCTGTGGCACCTGCTGAAGACCGAGCCCTACGTCAACACGCTCGGCGCGCTGACCGGCAACCAAGCGCTGCAGCAGGTCAAGGCGGGGCTGAAGGCGATCTACCTGTCCGGCTGGCAGGTCGCGGGCGACGCCAACTCGGCGGGCCAGATGTATCCCGACCAGTCGCTGTATCCAGTCGATAGCGTGCCGAAAATTGTGACCGCCATCAACAACGCGCTGCGCCGCGCCGACCAGATCGAGCGCTCCGAGGGCGGCCGCGATGGCACCTACTGGATGGCGCCGGTCATCGCCGATGCCGAGGCCGGGTTCGGTGGCCCGCTGAACGCTTATGAACTCATGCGCGCGATGATCGCCGCCGGCGCCGCGGGCGTGCATTTCGAGGACCAGCTGGCGTCCGAGAAGAAGTGCGGCCATCTCGGCGGCAAGGTGCTGGTGCCGATCAGCCAGCACATCCGCACCCTGAACGCCGCCCGGCTGGCGGCCGATGTCGAGGGCGTGCCGACGGTTCTGCTGTGCCGCACCGACAGCCACTCGGCCCAGCTGCTGACCGCCGACGTGGACGAGCGCGATCGGCCGTTCATCGGCAACGACCGGACCCCCGAGGGCTTCTTCCGCATCACCCCAGGCAAGGGTGTCGAATATGCGATCGCGCGCAGCCTGGCCTACGCGCCGTATGCCGACCTGCTGTGGTGGGAGACGAGCGAGCCAAACCTCAAGGAAGCCGAGCAGTTCGCCGACGCAATCCATCGCGAATATCCGGGCAAGATGCTGGCCTACAACTGCTCGCCGAGCTTCAACTGGAAGAAGAAGCTGCCGGCGGACAAGATCGCCAGCTTCCAGCGTGACATCGCCAAGATGGGCTACCGGTTCCAGTTCGTGACCTTGGCCGGCTTCCACAGCCTGAACCTCTCGATGTTCAACCTGGCCCGCGGCTATCGCGAGCGCGGCATGGCGGCCTACTCCGAACTGCAGCAGGCGGAGTTCGCGGCGGAGACCGAGGGCTACACCGCGACCCGGCACCAGCGCGAGGTCGGCGTCGGCTACTTCGACGCGGTGGCGATGGCCATCTCGGGCGGCAAGTCGTCGACCACGGCACTGTCCGGCTCGACCGAGGCTGCACAGTTCCACGACGAAGCAGGACACGTCCGTCACGCCGACGGCTACGACGAGGGCCTGGTGCACAACCACAACTGGGCGACCGCCGCGTCTTCGTAACCGCCTACCGGAGCGTCCTTCCGATGGCGGGAGGGCGCTCCTTTCAACTCAGTCAGACAGGAGCTTCAAATGCCTTTCGATTTCCAGCAAGGCG
>JANXRT010000338.1 GCA_025356735.1 Acetobacteraceae bacterium
GCTGGAAATTCAAGCACCTGCAGATGCCATCGACGTCTGCGGCACCGGCGGCGATGCCTCGGGCAGCCTCAACGTGTCCACCGCCGTCACCTTCGTGCTGGCCGGGCTTGGCATTCCGGTCGCCAAGCACGGCAACCGCGCGCTGTCGTCGCGCACCGGCGGGGCCGACGTGCTATCGGCACTCGGGGTCAATGTCGATGTGCCGACCGAGCGGCTGGCGGATGTGCTGGCGCGGGCCGGCTGTGTTTTTCTGTTCGCGCCGCGCCACCACGCCGCCCTGCGTCACGCCGCCGGGCCACGGATGGAACTCGGCACCCGCACCATCTTCAACCTGCTTGGGCCGCTGGCCAATCCGGCGCGGGTCAGGCGCCAGCTCACCGGCGTCTTCTCGCCGGTCTGGGCACGACCGATGGCCGAGACGCTGGCGCGCAACGGCACCGAGGCGGCGTGGATTGTCCACGGCCAGGGGCTGGACGAGTTGACGGTTGCCGGCGAAAGCCAAGTCGTGGCGCTGTCCGAAGGCGTGTTGCGGGAGTTCACGGTGGCGCCGGAGGAAGCCGGCTTCGCGCGCTCGCCGGTCGAGGCCATCCGTGGCGGCGACGCCGCCGAGAATGCGGCGGCGTTGCTGGAACTGCTGCATGGCGCGAAGGGTGCCTATCGCGATACGGTGCTGCTCAACGCCGCCGCCGCGTTGATCGTCGCCGGGCGGCGGGCCGATCTGGGGTCAGCCGCCGCGATGTCCGCCGGCGCGTTGGACAGCGGCGCGGCGCTGGCGGCGCTGGAGGCGTTGAAGCGGGCAACGGCATGATGGGGGCACGAGCATGAGCGACCTGGCTGCACCGGTGGATGCGCTTTCTCGAATTTGCGCCGACACCCGGATCGAGACCACGCGGCGCCAGGCGGCAATTTCCGCCGACGAGATGGATCGACGGATCGCGTCCGCGGAAAAACCGCGCGATTTCGCCTTCGGGCTAATCGAGGGCATCGCCCGGTTTGGCTCCGGCCTAATTGCCGAGATCAAGAAGGCATCGCCGTCGGGCGGGCTGATCCGGGCCGATTTCGATCCGGCGGCACTCGCCCGCGCCTACCAGGCTGGCGGCGCCTCCTGCCTTTCCGTGCTCACCGACGGTCCCCATTTCCAGGGTAGCGCCGAGCACCTGATCGCCGCCCGGCAGGCGGTGGACCTGCCGGTGCTGCGCAAGGATTTCATGCTCGATCCGTGGCAAATCCGCGAAAGCCGGGGGATGGGTGCCGATTGCATCCTGCTTATCCTCGCCGCGCTGAGCGATACAGAGGCGGCGGAGTTGGAACAGGAGGCGATCGACCTGGGCATGGGCGTGCTGGCTGAGGTGCATGACCGCGCCGAGCTCGACCGTGCGTTACGTCTCAAGACCAAGCTGATTGGGGTCAACAACCGCAATCTCAAGACCTTGCAGACCGACCTCGCGGTCACCGAGGAACTGGCAGCGCTGCTTCCGCCCGATCGCTTGCTGATCGCCGAGAGCGGCATCCGCACCACCGCGGATATCGTGCGGTTGCAGGCGGCTGGCGCGCGGCGCTTCCTGGTCGGTGAGAGCCTGATGCGCCAGGAGGATGTCGCCGTCGCCACCCGCCGGCTGCTGGGCTGCCCGTTTTGAGCGAACTCACGCACTTCAACGCCGCCGGCGACGCCGCCATGGTGGACGTGACCGACAAGGAGATCACCAGCCGGGCGGCGACCGCACGCGCGCGCATCGTCATGCGGCCGGAAACGCTGGCGTTGATCCGGCGCGGCGACGCGAAGAAGGGCGACGTGCTGGGGGTGGCGCGGCTGGCCGGCATCATGGCCGCCAAGCGCACCGCCGACCTGATCCCGCTGTGCCACCCGCTGCCGATCTCGGCGGTGGCGGTCGAACTGACACCGGATACCGCGGCGAGCGCCGTCGAGATCGAGGCGACGGTGCGCACCACCGGGCGCACCGGGGTGGAGATGGAGGCGCTGACCGCGGCCTCGGTCGCGGCCCTCACGGTCTATGACATGTGCAAGGCGGTCGATCGCGGGATGCGGATCGAGGCGCTGCGGGTGGTGCGCAAGTCCGGCGGCAAATCCGGCGATTTCTCGCAGGAGTAGCAGCGCCATGATCAGCGTCGAGGAGGCGCGTGCCCGCATCCTGGCCGACCTACGGCCGGCTTCGATAGAGACCGTGGCGCTGGCTGCCGCCTGGAACCGGGTTCTGGCGGCACCGGTGACCGCGCGGCTGACCCAGCCCCCCGCGGATGTCTCGGCGATGGACGGCTACGCGCTGCGTGCCGCCGACGGCGCCATGCAGGCGACGCTGGAGGTGATCGGCGCCGCACCGGCTGGGCACCCGTTCGCGGGCAGGGTCGGGCCTGGGCAGGCGGTTCGGCTGTTCACCGGTAGCGTGATCCCGGCCGGCGCCGACGGGATCGTGATCCAGGAGGACGTGACCCGCGACGGCGACCTCATCACCATTCGGGAGGCGGTCACCGCCGGCCGCCACATCCGCCGCGCCGGCCAGGATTTCGCCGCCGGCGAGGTGGTGATCGCCGCCGGGCGCCGGCTCACCGCGCGCGATGTCGGCCTGGCCGCCGCCGCCAACCATCCCTGGCTCACCGTGCATCGTCGCCCGCGCGTGGCAATCCTCGCGACCGGCGACGAGATCGCGATGCCGGGCGAGCCGATCCCGGCCGGCGGCATCGTCAGCTCCAACTCCCACGCCCTGGCCGCGCTGGTACGTGCCGGCGGCGGCGAGCCTGTGGTGCTGCCGGTGGCAGCGGACACCATCGAGGCCATTTCCGCCGTTGCCGACCAGCTCGCCGGCATTGACATGCTGGTGACGACCGGCGGCGCCAGCGTCGGCGACCATGACCTGGTCATTTCCGCCTTGCAGGCACGCGGGCTGGCGGTCGATTTCTGGAAGATCGCGATGCGTCCCGGCAAGCCGCTGATATTCGGTCGGCTCGGCGACGTGCCGGTGCTCGGACTTCCTGGCAACCCGGTATCCGCGCTGGTCTGCGCCATCCTGTTCCTGCTGCCGGCGCTGGGGCGGCTGTCTGGCCTGCCTGGCGATCCGCCGCCGACCTTGCTGGCCAGGCTCGGGGCCGCCGTGCCGGCGAATGACGGCCGGGCCGACTTCCTGCGCGCCACCTTGCGGCGGCTGCCGGATGGCGCATTGGTCGCCACCCCGTTTGTTCGGCAGGATTCTTCGATGCTGCGCTTGATGGCGGCATCCCAGGCGCTGATCCTGCGCGCGCCCCGTGCCGAGGCGCTGCCGGAAGGGGCGGACGCGGTGATTATCCCGCTGGATTCGCTGGGTATCTGAAGCGATCCGGCATTCGAATCGCTTGACGGGGCAACGAGAACCAACCTAGAACATCGCATCGGTTGCTGATTTGTTCCGCTCGCCCGCTTAGTGCGAGATTTTTGGCAGTCAGCTCCCGCATGGATGAAAGGCGTTGCCATGCTTACCCGCAAGCAGAACGAGCTGCTGACCTATATCGAGCGGCATTTGAAGGAAACCGGCTTCTCGCCCAGCTTCGAGGAGATGAAGGAGGCGCTTGCGCTGCGCTCGAAATCCGGCATCCACCGGCTGATATCCGCACTGGAGGAGCGTGGGTTTCTTCGTCGCCACCATCACCGGGCGCGGGCGCTGGAGGTGCTGCGGATGCCGAACGGCGCCGGCTTCACGGCAACCGCCGCGGCGGCGCCGGACATGGCGACCCGGGCAGAATTCGCGCCGAACGTGATCCGGGGCGACTTCTCCCGCAGCCTGCCCGGCGTGCGCGCTGCCAGGGAGGCCGGCGCCGTGCAGCTGCCGCTGTATGGCCGCATCGCCGCCGGCCTGCCGATCGAGGCGCTGCGCGACCATAGCGGCCAGATCGAGGTACCGATGGCGATGCTGGGCAACGGCGAGCATTTCGCGCTCGAGGTCGCGGGAGATTCGATGATCGAGGCGGGCATCCTGGATGGCGACACGGTCATCATCCGGCGCGACGAGTCGGCCGAAACCGGCCAGATCGTTGTGGCCCTGGTCGACGACAACGAGGTCACGCTGAAGCGGCTGCGCCGGCGCGGCAACTCGATCGCACTGGAACCGGCG
>JANXRT010000034.1 GCA_025356735.1 Acetobacteraceae bacterium
CGACCGGCTTGCCCATCTCGCGGAACTTGGCGTCACGGCGATCGAGATCATGCCGATCGCCGACTTCTCCGGCCTGCGGAACTGGGGCTATGACGGCGTGCTGCTCTACGCGCCGGATTCGAGCTATGGCCGGCCGGAGGACCTCAAGGCGTTCGTCCAGGCGGCGCATGATCGAAACATCATGGTGCTGCTCGACGTGGTCTATAACCACTTCGGTCCTGAGGGAAACTATCTGCCGGTCTATGCGCGGGCGTTCTTCACCGAGCGTCATCACACCCCATGGGGCGCGGCAATCAACTACGACGGCGAGCACAGCCGTCCGGTGCGCGATTTCGTCATCCACAACGCGCTCTACTGGATCGAGGAATTCCACCTCGACGGCCTTCGCCTCGATGCCGTGCACACGATCGTGGACGACAGCGCAACCCACCTGCTCGAAGAGCTATCGGCCACGGTCCGGCAGCGTTTTCCCGATCGCCCAATTCACCTGATCCTCGAAAACGAGGAGAACGACTCCCGGCGGCTCGGCCGCGGAGCCGACGGCGTGCCGGAAGAATTCACCGCGCAGTGGAACGACGATGTCCACCATGTGCTGCATGTCGCGGCAACCGGCGAGGACAGCGGCTATTACGGGGAATACCTCGGCGACACCGAGAAACTCGGACGCGCGCTGGCCGAGGGCTTCGCCTTCCAGGGCGAGATCATGGAATTTCGCGGCGCCGCCCGTGGTCATCCGAGCGCGCATCTGCCGCCCGGCGCGTTCGTCGCCTTCATCCAGAACCACGACCAGATCGGCAACCGGGCGTTCGGCGACCGCATCGGAACCATCGCTGCGAAGCAGGCGGTGCGCGCCGTCGCCGCCACCTACCTGCTGCTGCCGCAGACGCCGATGCTGTTCATGGGCGAGGAATGGAACACGTCGCGGCCATTCCCCTTCTTCTGCGATTTTCACGGCGAACTCGCCGAGGCGGTGCGTAAGGGGCGCCGCGCGGAATTCTCCCGGTTTCCCGAATTCAGCAGCCCGGAAAAGCAGGCGGCGATTCCCGACCCGCAGGCCGAACAGACCTTCGCGTCCGCCAAGCTGGACTGGGACAACCTTGAAAATCCTGACCACGCCGAGTGGCTGAACTGGTACCGGTCGATACTGGCTGTTCGCCACCAGTCCATCCGCCCGCTGCTACAGGGCATGATCTCGCAAGGCGGCGCTTTCGAGGTGCTGGGTGACGGCGCCGTGGTCGTTCGCTGGGCGGCCGGCGACAGCACCCTGACGCTTGCCGCCAACCTGTCGGCGCAGAATGGCGCCGGCTTCCCGCCGCCTGGAAAGGTGCTGTGGCAGGAGGGCAAGTTCGAACCCGACGGCAGCGCGCGGCCCTGGGCGGTGCGCTGGACGATGGAGCCGCGGTGAGCGCGCTTGAGGCACTGGCGGCGAGGCTCGGCATCGAGCCCGAGTTCCGCGACGCGCGTGGCCAGCCGCAGCACATGGCGGCCGACGTGCAGGCAAGCCTGCTTCGGGCTATGGGCATATTGGTCGAGAGCGAGGCTGAGGCTGAGCGGGCCCTGGATGCCGTCGAGCGGGAGGATTGGCAGTCCGTCCTGCCGCCGGTCGTCGTCGTGCGAGGCGATGCCGAACCGGTCGCTGTCGATATCGTGCTTTCTGCCGGACACGGCCGGGTTTCGTGGTTGCTGCGGCTTGAGGACGGTACGCGACGTCAGGGAGACGCTGAGGCGGCGTCCTTGCCGCTGAAGGATACGCGGGCGCTGGATGGCAAGCAGTTCGAAAGGCGTCGGCTCGCCCTGCCTGGCGACCTGCCGCAGGGCTATCATCTTCTGTCTCTCGACGAGCCTGATGGGCAGGCAACCCTTATCGTCGCACCCGAGAAATGCTGGCTGCCGGAGGGAATCGGCCGGGGCCAGCGCTATTGGGGCGTTTCCACACAGCTCTATCTGCTGAAATCCGTTGGCAACTGGGGCATCGGCGACTTTTCCGACTTGCGCCGGCTGGTCGGGATGGTTGGCGACGCCGGCGCCGACATCGTCGGCGTCAATCCGTTGCATGCCATGTTTCTGGACGATCCCGAACATGCCAGCCCGTATTCGCCGGCCACCAGGCTGCTGCTGAACGTGCTCAACATCGACGTGCCCGGCGTGCCGGAACTGGCCGATTGCCCACCGGCGCGCGAGCTTGTCGCGAGCGCCGATTTTCAACGCCGGCTCACCGGCTGCCGGCAATCGGCGCAGCTTCGCTATGCGGAGGTCGCCGCCCTCAAGCTTGAAGTGCTGGCTCTCCTGTTCGCCGCTGCCTGGCCCTCGGCCTCGTCTGAACGGCGGGACGCATTCGACAAGTTCCGCGACGAAGGTGGCGAAGGCTTGCAGCGTGCCTGCCTGTTCCAGGTGCTCCGGGCCCACTTCGCCAACCCCGGGACGAACGGCTCGGCGGATTGGCATCAATGGCCCGAGCCGTTTCGCGATCCGGCATCGGTCGAGGTCAAGGAGTTCGCCGAAACACACGCGGAGAAAGTCACTTTTCAGGCCTGGCTGCAATTCCTCGCGGACGGCCAGCTTGCCGCGGCCGCAGCCGCGGCCGCGAACATGGCGGTCGGCATCTATCGCGACCTCGCGGTGGGCTCGGACAGGGCCGGCGCCGAAACCTGGTGCAACCCGACCGGCACTGTGGCACTCGCCCAGGTCGGCTGCCCGCCCGACATCTACAATCCCCTGGGACAGGATTGGGGCCTGCCGCCGTTCCAGCCGCGCGCCCTGCGCCAGGAAGCCTATCGCAGCTTCATCGACCTCGTGCGTGCCAACATGCGTCATGCCGGCGGGCTGCGGATCGACCATGTGATGGCGCTGCAACACCTTTATTGGGTTCCCACCGGACGCAGCCCGGTGGATGGCGGCTACGTGCGCTACCCGCTCGATGACCTGGTCGCGATCCTGGCGCTGGAAAGCCATCGCCATCGCTGCCTGATCGTCGGCGAGGATCTCGGCACCGTGCCCGAGGGTTTTCGCGAGAGGATGGCGGCGGCCAACATCCTGTCCTATCGGGTGCTGTTCTTTGAGAAGGATGCCGAGAAGTACATTCCGCCCGGTGATTACCCTCAACTTGCCTTGGCGGTGACCGGCAGCCACGACTTGCCCACTTTGCGTGCCTGGTGGCAGGGCGGCGACATCGACCTACGCGAGCGGCTGCGGCTTTTCCCGGCCCCCGAGGATGCCCAAGAGGCGCGGCAGGAGCGTGAGCGCGAGCGCGAGCAACTGCTCGCCGCCTTGTCGGGGCAAGGCCTTTTGAACGCCGAGGCAACGCCGGACATCGAGCGGATCGTCGATGCCATCCACCTCTATCTGGCGCGCAGCAACGCGGCTTTCGTGGTCGCCCAACTCGATGACGTGACGGGCGAGACGATGCCGGTGAACGTGCCGACAACGTCGCAGGAACATCCCAACTGGCGCCGCCGGCTCGGGATCACCCTGGAACAGATTGCGGCCGAGGACCGGCTTGGCGACCTTGGCCGGCTGTTCGCCGGGCGAAGATCAACCGACAGCAAAGAAACCAGCCAGGCATGACACCGCGCGCGACCTATCGGCTCCAGTTCTTCAAGAATTTTGGCTTCGACGACGCGGCAAGGCTGGCGCCCTATCTGCACCGGCTCGGCATCAGCCACGTCTATGCCTCGCCCTATCTCAAGGCGCGTCCCGGCAGCACGCATGGCTACGACATCGTCGATCATGACCAGCTCAACCCGGAACTCGGCGATCACGCGGCGTTCGAGCGCATGGTGTCGGCGTTCCGCGACCAGGGCCTGGGCCAGATCCTCGATTTCGTTCCCAACCACATGGGCGTTGGCGGCTCCGACAATCCGCTCTGGCTCGATGTCCTGGAATGGGGGCCGGAGTCGCGCCACGCCGGCTGGTTCGACATCGACTGGGACCCCGATCGCCGCTACCTCCACGAAAAGCTGCTGGTGCCGTGCCTCGGCGACCAGTACGGCGTCGAGCTCGACCGCGGCCAGATCAGGCTGTCGTTCGACCACAACACCGGCGAGTTCGCGGTCTGGACTTATGACAGCTACAAGCTCCCGATCTGTCCGCTGAGCTACGCTGAAATCCTTGGCGATGAGGATTTCACTCTCGAACGGCTTGGCGACGCCTTTTCCGGCCTGCCGGAATGGCGGCCCCAGGTCGTGCGGCGTGCCAGCGAGCTCAAGGCCGAACTCGCCGCGGCAGTACGGGACAGCGAGGAATGCCGCCTCTGCCTTGAAGCGGCCGTCGCCGGGTTCAACGGCGTCGCCGGCGACGGCGCAAGCTGGAACCGGCTGAACACGCTGATCGAACGGCAGCACTGGCGCGTCGCCCATTTCCGCGTCGCCGCCGACGACATCAACTACCGCCGGTTCTTCAACATCAACGACCTCGCCGGCCTGCGCATGGAATTGCCGGAGGTCTTCGAGCACGCCCACCGGCTGGTCCTCCGCCTGCTGCGGAACGGCACGATTGACGGGCTTCGCATCGATCACATCGACGGGCTGCTCGATCCCAAGGCCTACCTCGAGCGCCTGCGCGAGAGGGCGTTCGGCAACGAGACGCCGCGTTCCTTCTACCTGGTCGTCGAGAAGATACTGGCCCAGCACGAGCAGCTGCGCGAGGACTGGCCGGTCGAGGGCACCACCGGCTACGAATTCGTCAACCTGGTGCTCGGCCTGCTGGTCGATCCGGCCGGCGAGGCGGCGTTCGACCGGATCTATGCCGAGTTCACCGGCCGGACCGAGCCGTTCGAGGACATCGTCCGTGAGTGCAAGCGCCACATCATGGATTTCGACATGGCGAGCGAGCTCAACGTGCTGGCCCGCGATGCCGGCCGGGTGGCGCGGCAGAACCCGCGCACCGCCGATTTCACCCGCAACATCCTGCACCGCGCGATCCGCCAGATCGTCGCCTGTTTCCCGGTCTATCGCACCTATATCGATGCCGCCGCCGCACCCACCCAGGCCGACCGCCGCGACCTCGATTGGGCGTTGTCGCTGGCCCGCCGCCATGAGCCCGAAATCGATCCCAGCGTGTTCGACTTTCTGGCCCGGCTGCTGTCGGCGGAGCTGGTCGGCACGCCGCGCTCGGGCTTCAGCCGGTCGGCGGTGCTGCGTTGCGCCATGAAGCTGCAGCAATATAGCGGGCCGGTGATGGCCAAGGGCCTCGAGGACACCGCCTTCTACCGCTACAACCGGTTCGTCGCCCTGAACGAGGTCGGCGGCCATCCCGACCAGTTCGGCGTCTCGTTGCTGGCCTTTCACAAGGCCAACATGCAGCGCGCCAAACGCTGGCCGCACACGATGCTCGGCACTTCCACCCACGACACCAAGCGCGGCGAGGA
>JANXRT010000040.1 GCA_025356735.1 Acetobacteraceae bacterium
GCCGGTCGTGCCGCTATAGCACCGCATCGGGAGCGATCCCGCCCCGTGGCCGACGTAGCTTAGTGGCCGACGTAGCTCAGTGGTAGAGCAACTGATTCGTAATCAGTAGGTCCGGAGTTCGACCCTCCGCGTCGGCACCAGCCATCCTCTCCTCCGCCGTTAGAATCCTTGGCTGTCACGTGGGGGCGATGTCGTAGGGGCGCTTCAACTCCGTTTCCACGAAGGCGATCGGATGGGCGGAGCCGTTCATCACGTCATGCTTGATGCCCGCACGGCGTGTGTAGGACTGGCCCTGCTCCAACGACACGTCGATGATTTCGGTGCCGTCGTGCACCCGCAGAATTCCCGCCACCAGCATGGTGATGACATACGGCCAGCCATGCTCGTGCCAGCCGGTCACGGCGCCAGGCTCGAAATCCCATCGCGTGATGCGCACGGCCGCGTCGTCCTGCTGGACCGTGGGGCGGGCGGGAATGTCGCACTGGAAGGCCATGGCATCGTCCCGGAAATGAAGCCCGAACCATGCCACCGGCTGTTCGGCACGAGCAACCAGGCCGTGCCGCTCAGGCGGTCCAGTGATAGAGCCAGGTTTCCGATAACGCACCCCGCTTGTCGGCGAGGAAGCAGTGCATCTCGACCGATCGGGCGCCGCCCGGCGCCAGGTCGAAGCTGATGCGCCAGCCGGATAGTTCTTCCACCCGCGCCACCAGCACATTTTCAATGCGCCCGGCGCTGGCGCCGATGTCGGCGTGGATCGCGGCATTCGGTGCCAGCGCGCGCATCGCCTCGCCGCCCAGATCGAGCACGAAGAAGCGTGAACCCGGCGCTTCGGCCTCGCCGACCCGCGTGTCCGTGAACCGGCCGAGCGTCGGCGAACCAGACCTGGCGACATCGTCCCAGCCCCAGTGCATGCGGTAGGCGAAAGCGTGCTTGCCACCGGCCTCGAGCCTGTCGCGGGGCCGCCAGAACGCGACGATGTTGTCCTCGGTCTCGTTGCTGGTCGGGATTTCCACCAGCTGGATTTCACCCCGACCCCAATCGCCGACCGGCTCGATCCACAGGCTGGGCCGCCGGTTGTAGAGCACCGCGGGGTCGAGATAGTCGGTGAAGGCACGCTTGCGCTGCATCAATCCGTAGGCAGGCAAGCGGGTTTCGGCAAAGCCGCTGGTTTGCGTTTCGCGCGGGTTGACGAGCGGGCGCCAGGTCGGCTCGCCGCCGTCCATGATCATCGAAAGACCCTGCGAGTCATGCACCGCCGGCCGCCAGTCGTCGATCGCGCGGCGGTCGTTGGCATCGAAGAAAAACATGCTGGTCAAGGTGGCGATGCCGGCGGTCGTGATGTCGACGCGCGGGTAGAGCGTGCTTTGCACGTCGAACACCGTCTCCTCGCCCGGCCGCATGGTGAAGCGGTAGGCGCCGGTGGCGCTGGCGCTGTCGAGCAGTGCGTGGATCACCAGCGAATTGACGCCGGGTTGCGGCCGCTCCAGCCAGAACGTGGTGAACCGGCCAAACTCCTCGCCGCCCGGATCGCCGGTGCCGATGGCCAGGCCGCGCGCCGACAGCCCATAGACCTGTCCGCGGGCGACGGCGCGGAAATAGCTGGCGCCGAGAAAGGCGCAGACCTCGCCCGAGAAGTCGGGCCGGTCGATCGGGGCATGGATGCGAAAGCCCGCGAAGCCGAAATCGGCGCCGGCGCGCGGGTCGTCACCCTTTGGTTTCGTCGCGGGATCGGCATGCTCGAAAAGCTCCGGGCTGTATGGAATCGGAACGGCGTGGCCGCCGGCGACTTCGAAAATGCCGACGCGCTCGCGATACAGAAAGCCGCGGGAGAACAGCTGCGCCTGGAACGGCAGATCCTGGCCCTGCCACAGCGCGCGCTCGGCGCGAAAGCGGATGCCGCGATACTGGTCGTAGGTCAGGTTTTCCAGCGCCGCCGGCAGCGCGGTGTCGGGCGCCTGGAACGGCTGGTGCGCCAACGCGCGTGCCAGGCGAGGGACCGTGGCGTCGTCGAAAGCCTCGAAACCCGGCGTCGCCGGCGCATCGGCGGCCGATGCCATCTCTGTCCACCCCGATTGAAGCAGCGCGAACGAGCCGCCGGCTCCCACCCGCATTAGCGTGCGTCGATGCAACAGCAATCCCCCATGACCGATTCGATCGCAGCATAGGCCAGGATTGATCGCATGGTTGCGGCCCGGCGTGACAGGCAATCACCGCTGCGTCAGATTTTAGGCAGCGCGAAGCATCTTCGTGCCCGACATCGCGCTGCCACGGCTTATTTCCAAGGAGACCGAGTTGAACCGCATCGACAGGCTGCTGATCGCCAACCGCGGTGA
>JANXRT010000060.1 GCA_025356735.1 Acetobacteraceae bacterium
GGGGGTACGCCATAGAACGGGCAGGATTGCACGGTTCGCAACGCAAGCTGCTGAAATGGCGAGGTAATTTTCTATATCATTCCGACTTCAGTGTAAAATCGGGCTTTTGTCCTAGTTGAACTTCAGACTGTTTGGGTCAGGGTTGCCCTCAACAAAATCAGAAGCTTATGCACCCGCGCGCCGGACGAGTTCAATTGGGACAGAGTGTCCAGGCTCAATGTTCACGGTTTGTGCCACGAACCGTGCTATCCTGCCCGTCCTATGGCGTACCCCCGAGTTGGTCGCCACTCTCGCCTCCATAACAATCCTTTCGGAGCACGAATTTGGCTTCGATGGCGGCACGCGAGTTGCTGACCCGGTGCAATCCGTGTCGAACGCAGGTGACGTCCTGCCGGGTGCCGGTTCGCACGCTGGACTTACGCAATCAATCCGGGACGCGCTGTATGAAGGCTGCTATGCAAACCGTTTGGGCGAGACCCGCCCATCGGCCATGGGCGGCGATGCAACGGCGTTTGCGCAATGCCTGGATCGCGCGAACGCAGGCCGCGAGCGTTGGGATGCAGGTTGGGTAATCCAGAGGTTCGCGCTAAACGGTCAGCCGGTCGTGCGGAAGGGCGAGTTGGAGCGCATCGCCGTGCCAGGGTCGTTTATCTCCCCTGTCACGCAGGGCATGGTACCACGGCTCGGCGATGCAGTGGTGCTCCGGGCGCCGGCTGGGGCGCTTGGCCTTCAGCCAGGCTACTATTTCGCGTTCGGCGAGACGCTTGACGAGCTGGCCGACCAATCGGCGCTCGTGCGCTTTTACTTCCATTGCCTGGCCGCAGATGCTGAAGCGCTGATGCGGATGTCAACGAAGATGCTCAACCGCTTTCAAATTCCTTTTCAAATGAAACTACCTTCTGCCCCCGCCCTTTATGGACGGACGGACGGTGGCGTACTGTATGTCGGCGCGCGCTTCATCCCAATCGCGCTGCGCGTGATTGAGGCGGTTCGCATCGCTGTGCCGCTCGCGCCCTCGGTCCCTCTTTTCGCCAAGCCGCTGTGGTCGGGAATTGCCGCAGCCGTCGATCCCGGCACGGGTGAAAGTTTCGGCCTGCATCGCTGTCGGTTGGTCGCGGAGGGTATCGTCCAGAGCTGGAGCGAAGGGCGGACGGATCTCCCGGGATGGCTCGCCGCCGTGACTGCGCGGTTCTCCGCAGCGGGGCTTGATATCGCACGACCATGGCTGGGACCAGGCTGGATGGATCTTTTTCATGTCCCGATGACGCCAGCTGCATGACGTCCGACGCCCTGCCGTTCCTGGAGGTAGCGGACCGGATTGGCGCACGGCTATGTCGTGACGCGGTCTGGGCGGATGGCGCCTGTAACTGGCTCGGCTGGAGCATGGAGTTTCGCGGTGGCCAATGGGCGCCGGCCTACCGTGCCATGGGCTCGTTGCTGTATGACGGTACGGCTGGCATCGGCCTTTTCCTGGCTCGGCTGCATACGCTGACCGGCGATGCGATCACCGGTGCGACGGCGCGCGGTGCGCTGAAACAGGTCTTGTCCGCCGTCGAGGCGCTGGCAGCGTCCGGCGAGTACGGCTTCTACGCCGGCCTGTCAGGAATTGCTCATGCCTGCCTTACCGCCGCCCCGCTACTGCGCGATCCGGAACTTGCAGAACGGGGCCGGCACCTCCTGGCGTCCGCGGCCGGGATCGCACCGGCTCCGCAGCGACTAGATGTTGTCAATGGCAGCGCGGGAGTTATTCCCATCCTGATTGGCGCTGCGGCTTCGCTGCCGCCAATGGGCTTGCTGGACGCGGCGATGCGGCACGGCGAACACCTTCTGGCGCACGCCGACCGATCGGCGGATGGCTGGTCTTGGAAGACGTTGGGTAATACCCCAGGCCGCAACCTGGTAGGCTATTCGCACGGCACTGCGGGCATTGCCTGCGCGTTGCTCGAACTCGCGCAGGCGACGAGCCGGTCGGATTTTCTCTCAGCCGGGCTAGAAGCGCTTCGTTACGAACGCACGCACTTCCGGCCTGCGCAAGGCAATTGGCCCGACCTGCGGGATTTCGGCGCAACGACCGGTGAGCCGCCCTGCATGTGCGCCTGGTGCCATGGCGCGCCCGGGATCGGCATCGGAAGGCTGCGCATGCTCGACGTCCTGCCGGGCAACCCCGAGATCCTGGCCGACGCAGACATCGCCATCGCTACCACGGCCGCCTCCCTGCGCGTCCCGGCAGCCAATGGCGCGGGCAACTACTCCTTGTGCCATGGGCATGGCGGAAATGCTGAGTTGCTGATCTTGGCAACTGACCGGCTTGGCCGGCCGGACTTGCGGGAGCGTGCGGAGGAGACGGGTCGGGCCGCTGCTGCCCATTTCGAGCAACAGAGACTGCCATGGCCCTGTGGCGTGCCGGGCGCGGGCGAAACTCCTAACCTCATGCTCGGCACCGCAGGGATTGGCTACTTTTATCTTCGGCTTCACAACTCACGGGTAGTCCCTTCTATCCTTTCGATCGGTGCATAGGCAGTCCTAAGTGGCGGAACCGTCTTGCGGCGGCTACGAGAACGCCTTCCAAATGCGCTGCACCGTCGACGCCGCCAAACCCGACGCGCGTGCCATTCCATGCGAACTCCGGTGTGTCCGCCCGGTGGCCAGCGTC
>JANXRT010000082.1 GCA_025356735.1 Acetobacteraceae bacterium
CGACCGGCGCGCTGCTGGCCGGGCGGACCCCGACGCGCGACCACTCGGCGGCGCTGCGGCGGTTTTCGCGCCCAGCCAGGCCGGCGTCGAAATTTGCCGGCACGGTCGCCGCGGCACCCCATGCCTCCCCGGCCCGCCAGCCCGATCGAGCCAGATAGTTGGCGATCGAGCCGAGCACGTCGGCGCGGTTGTTCCAGATGTCGCGGCGGCCGTCGCCATCGAAATCGACCGCGAGCTTGAGATAGGAGGACGGCATGAACTGGGGCTGGCCCATGGCGCCGGCGTAGCTGCCGGTCATCTGGGCGGGGCCGATGTCGCCGGCCTCGAGGATCTTCAGCGCCGCAATCAGCTCGCCGCGGAAGAAGCTGGCCCGCCTGCCCTCCCAGGCCAGCGTCGAAAGCGCCTCGATCACGTGGAACCCGCCGGTCTGGGTGCCGAAGCTGGATTCAAGGCCCCAGATGCCGAGCAGCACACGTCGATCGACCCCGTAGCGCTGCTCCACCCGAGCCAGCAGGTCTCGGTTCTGCCGGTAGGCCTCGCGGCCGTTGACGATGCGCTGGTCGTTGATGACGATGCCGCGGTAGCGCTCCCATGTCATGGTGAACTCGGGCTGGTTGCGATCTCGGTCGAGCACCTTCTGGTTGACGCTGACCCCCTGGAAAGCGTGGTCCAGCGTCGTTGCCGAGATGCCGGAGCGTCGCGCCTCGGCCCGCACCCCGGCCAGGAACTCCGGAAAACCATTGCCGGCGGCAAGCACGCCCCGGGTCGAGGGCGCGGCCAGCAAAGCGGCGGCGGCGATCATCGTGCGGCGGTGGATCATGGGCGGAGTAGTGCCACATCGGCGGAGTCGTCGGCAACGACTTACGTTGTCCGCATAGCCCCGTTGCACCTGCGCGGATTTGCGCCAAACTCGGCGGCGACAGAGGAGACGACATCATGAGCCACCCGGAAACCGGCATCACCGCGATATTGTCGGCGTTCACCGCCGACATCGCACTGGACAAGCTGCCCGCGCCGGTGGTCGATCGCGCCCGCTTCCTGGTGCTCGACCTGGTCGGCAACATCGTGCGCGCCCGCCATGATGCCGAGAGCACTGCGAGCTTTCTGGCTGCGGCGCGCGCCATGGGCATGGCGGACGGCGATTTCGGCGTGTTCGGCGATAATGCCCGATACACGCCGCTCGGCGCCGCGTTCCTCAACGGCGCCCTGGCCCACTCGCTCGATTTCGACGACACCCACGCCGCGGGATCGCTGCATCCCGGCGCGCCGGTGATCCCGGCCGCCATCGCCGCCGGCGAGATGGTCGGAGCGTCCGGCGCCACGGTGCTGGCCGCCATCATCGCCGGCTACGAGGTCACCTGCCGCATCGCGCTCGCCCTGCCCGCCGGCGACCACTACAACCGCGGCTTCCACCCGACCGCGACCTGCGGCGCGTTCGGGGCCGCCGCCGCCGCCGGACGGGTGTTTGGCTTCAGCGCGGAACAGATCGCCGGCGCCTTCGGCACGGTGCTGAGCCAGGCCGCCGGATCGCTGGAGTTCCTGGTCAATGGCGCCTGGACCAAGCGCTTCCAGGTCGGCTGGGCAGCGAGCAACGGCCTGATGGCGGCCACCCTGGTGCGCGAGGGCTTCAAGGGCGCGGCCCAGGCCTTCGAGGGGCCGCATGGGTTCTTGAAAGCCTATGCGCCAAACCCGGTGCCGGAGCGCGCCGTGCAGGATTTGGGCGAAGTGTTCGAACTCATGCACACGGCGGTCAAACCTTACCCCTCGTGCCGCTACGGCCATGCCAGCGTCGATGCGGCACTGGCGCTGCGCGCCGCCAACGATCTTCGCGCGGACGAGATCGAGAGCGTGCGCATCGGCCTGCCCCATGCCGGAATGCTGCTCGTCGGCCTGCCGGCGGACAAGAAGCAGAACCCGGAGAACGTCGTCGATGGCCAGTTCTCCGGCCCATTCGTCGTCGCCTCGGCACTGACCACCGGTGCGATGGGTTGGGACAGCTACCGGCTGCTGCGCGACCCCACGATCCGCGCCATGCTGCCGCGCATCACCAGCGAGTTCGATCCCGAGATCGAGGCCGAATACCCGGCCAATATGTCCGGCAAGCTCACGATCCGGGCGCGCGGACGCGATTTCGTGCAGAAGGTGGTGATACCCAAGGGCGAACCGG
>JANXRT010000113.1 GCA_025356735.1 Acetobacteraceae bacterium
ACTACTCCATGACGCCGGTGGCCCTCGGCCGGGCGCTGGAGGAGCGCGGCTTCGAGTCCGTCTGGGCGCCCGAGCACTCCCATATTCCGCTCTCCCGCAAGACCCCGTTCCCCGGCGGCGGCGACCTGCCGAAGCGCTACTACGACGCGATGGACCCGTTCGTGACCCTGACTGCCGCCGCGGCGGTGACCAAAACCCTGAAGATCGGCACCGGCGTCTGCCTGGTCAACCAGCGCGATCCGATTCAAACCGCCAAGCTGGTAGCCTCGATCGACCAGGTCTCGCAGGGCAGGTTCCTGTTCGGCATCGGCATCGGCTGGAACCAGGACGAGATGGAGAACCACGGCACCGAGTTTTCCAGCCGCGCCAAGCTGTCGCGCGAGCGGATCGAGGCGATGCGGGAGATTTGGACCCAGTCGAAAGCCGAATACCACGGCGAGTTCGTTAACTTCGATCCAATGATGGCCTGGCCGAAGCCGGTGCAGAAGCGCCTGCCGGTGATCGTCGGCGGCGCCTTTCCGCACGCCGTGCGCCGCGCCATCCGCTACGGCGATGGCTGGATCCCGGTTGCCGGCCGCGCCTCGATGGCTTTGGACGAGCAGGTTTCCGCCTTCAAGCAGATGTGCGCCGAGGCCAAGCGCGACCCGGCGGAAATACCGATCTCGTCGTTCGGCGTCAAGGAGGATACCGATACGGTGGCGCGGATGAAGGAGCTTGGGCTGGCCCGGGTGGTGGTGATGCTGGACTCGGAGAAGTCCGACGTGATCCTGCCGATCCTGGATCGTTGGGCGGCGATTTCGAAGAAGGTCAACCAGTAAGGTATTTTGCGGCATTTCGGATGCCGGCTTACTTCCAATTGAGCAAGCGTTGTGCGGCCTCGGCCATGTCGGCTTCGGGGCCGCAGTAGCTGAACCGGACGAAGCGGTTGCCTCGGGTGCGGTCGAAATCGACGCCTGATGAAACCGCGACGCCGGTTTCGGCCAGCATCCGGGCGCAGAACGCCACGCTGTCGTTCGAGCGGTCGGATATATCCGCATACAGGTAGAACGCGCCTTCCGACGGGCTTAGCCGCGAAAAACCGGCTGCCGGCAGCGCCTGCAACAGGTGATCGCGCGAACGCCGGTAACGCGATACGTTTTCCCGCAACTCCGGATGGCAGTCGAACGCCGCCTCGGCGACAACCTGCGACACATGTGGGGCGGAGATGAAGAAGTTCTGCGCCAGGCACTCCACCGGGCGGATCAGGTCCTCGGGCAGCACCAGCCAGCCGATGCGCCAGCCGGTCATCGAGAAGTACTTGGAAAAGCTGTTGACCACGATGGCGCTGGGCGAATGGCTGGCGGCCGTTGCGATCGGGCTGTCGTAGTGCAGCCCGTGGTAGATCTCGTCGCTGATCAGGCGGACGCCGTTGGCATGGCACCAGATCGCGATCGCGGCCAGCTCGTCCGGGTGCAGCATGGTGCCGGCGGGGTTGCAGGGGCTGGCAACGATCAGGCCGTCCGGCCGCGGATCGAGTCGTTCCAAGGCGGCGACGCTGGGCTGGAACCGGGTCTCGGGCCCCGCCTCGATCACCACCGGGACCATGCCGAGCGCGACCAGGATGTTGACGTAGGGCGGGTAGAACGGCGAGGCGAGTGCCACGCGGTCGCCGGGATTAAACGCCGCCAGGAAAGCCAGTGGAAAAGCGCCCGATGCACCCAGCGTCACCGCCAGCCGATCCGGCTTCAGGTCAAACCCATACCAGTCGGCGTAATGCGCTGAAAGCCGCTCGCGCAGGCTGCGGCGGCCGAAGGCTTCGGTGTAGCCCATCGGATCGCCACGCCCCATCGCCGCCATTCCGGCGGCAACCGCGCCGGCCGGGGCACCGGTGCCCGGCTGGCCGACCTCCATGCGCAACACCCGTGGCGCGTCGGGCGGCTGCGACGCGGCCAAAGCGTTGGCCGCAGAAATCACGTCCATCACCATGAACGGCGGCGCCGAGGCGCCGGTGCCAATTTTCAGCACGGCTCAGCCACCGCCGGCGGCCAGGCCCGCGCCGCGCGGATCAGTCGCCGCGATGCAGCTTTTCTCCCCGCCCGGCAGGTAGCCGGCGCAACTCACGACGTTGGCGCGGCCAGGCTCGGGCACCGTGCGCAGGGCGGCGCCGGACAGGGCCTGCGCCATCATCGAGGCCACCGCGACCGGCGCGGCCTCCTGGCCTGATCCGGCGACGGCGGCGCGAAAGACCTCCTTGTTCTGGTTCCAGGCGATGGCGGCCGACAGCAGCGGCGCCGCCCCGCCGGAAGGCGATGCGCCGGCGATGTAGCCGATGCCCGGCAGCATCCGCCCGGTGCCGAACAGATTGTTCAGGGTCAGCGCGCAGGCCACCGCGTTGCCGTCGCGGTCAACCGACACGAAGCTGGTCGAGGCCGGCAGGATCGGCAGGCTGGCGCCACTGGAGGTATCGCCGGCCAGCAGCGCGAGCGGATCACCGCCGGACTGGCGCCAACGTGACGCCAAGGCCAGACCGCGTGCGTCGGCGGCCTCGACCGAACCCGGCGGACTGGCGCCGAGCACCTGGAACGCGCCGAGCGCCGCCAGACCGCCATCTGCCGGCGGAGGCAGGAATGAGACACGGTCGCGCCCGGCCGCGACCTCCAAGGTGGCGGCGAGGGCCGGCAACGCGTCGCGCAGATCGGCCGGCGTCAACGGCCCGCCGACCTCGCGGGAAGCCTGCTCGATTCGACGTGCCAGCGCTCCCTGGTAAAGGTCGCCGACCCCGGCCACGCGAAGCTGGCCCAGCGTGGCGCCAAGCGCCGGTTGGATGAGCCTCGAACCCTCCGCCAGCGGCACCCCGCCGGGCAGAAATGTTTCGCGCGCATTGGCGTCGCCGGCGAGCGGTCCGGCCACGGCCTGCAGATCCCGGTTCAGCGCCCGCGATACCGGCACGCCCTGGCGCGCGAGCTGCTCGGCCGGCGTGACGAGGCTTTCGAACGGGCGGCTGCCATAGCGCGAGTGCAGCAGATACAGCCCACGCGCCAGCATCGGCGTCGAAGCCGGCCTGTCGCCACCGCCATTTTTCGAGGCAGCGGGCAGGAACAGCACCGCCTCCGGCCGGCCGCCGCTGATGCGTTTAGGATTCGGCGCGTAGGCCAGGCAGGCGCCGCCGCCGCCCAGCCCCGCCCGCGACGGCAACGTGACCGCCAGCGCAAGCCCAACCGCGACCGCCGCATCCATCGCGTTGCCGCCGCCCGACAGCATATCGCGCCCGATAATGGCGGCGCGCGGCTCGTCGGCCACGACAAATCCGGGAAAACCCTGAATGTAGCCGGGCGTGCCGATCTCGGCCGCCGGGGTCCCCAGCACCGCCTCGGTCGCCGAGTTCAGCGTGCCGCAGGACGTGGCGAGCAGGGCAAGCGCTACTGAAACATGCCGCCATGCAACGATTTCTCGACTGCTTCCGCCATGCCTGCTGCTTTTCATGCGTATCGCGTCCCCACGCCGGCCTACGGACCCCGTGTATCGTCCGGCCGGATTACGGCTCGCCATAAACGGCTTCGAGAGCAGCGGCAACCGGATGCTGGTTTCCGGTGTGCCAACCGAATTGTTCCGCGCGAGGGCTAGCGAGTGGTATGCCGGACGCTGTTTCCTCAGGAGCCAATTCCGTGATCCGATGTTTTCGGCCCATCCTGCTCGGCCTCTGGGCGCTCTCGGTCGCCATTCCCGCCAGTGCGGCGGAAACATTCGATGCAATCCAACGCGCCGAGATCGTGCGCATCATCCGCGACGCGCTGGCAACCGACCCGTCGATCCTGCGCGACGCAGTGGCGGCGCTGCAAACCGCCGAGCGTCAGCAGCAGGAAGCCGACGCCGCCACCCGTGTCGCCGCCAACCTCGGCAAGCTGATTAATCCCGCCGATCCCGTCGCCGGCAATCCGAAGGGCGATGTCACCATCGTCGAGTTCTTCGACGTGCGATGCCCCTATTGCAAACGCATGGAACCGCCAATGGCCGAGCTGCTGGCGCAGGACCGGCGGGTGCGGCTGATCTACAAGGACCTGCCCGTGCTCGGCCCTGCCAGCATGCTCGGGGCGCGCGCGCTGCTCGCGGCGCAGAAACAAGGCCGCTACGAGGCCATGCGCGACGCGCTGATGGGCACCACCGCGCCGATCACCGACGATACGATCCGGGCCGAGGCGCAGAAACTAGGTCTCGACCGGGCGCGCCTGATCAAGGACATGGACGATCCCGTCATCGCCGCGCGGCTGGAGGCCAATCTTGCCCTTGCCGCATCGCTGGCGATTCAGGGAACGCCGGCTTTGGTGGTCGGCGGTGCGCTGCTGCCTGGGGCGGTTGATCTCACGGAGCTGAAGCGGGCCGTGGCTTTGGCTCGAAACAAGGTTGGGGCTCTGCCCCAAACCCCGCCGGGGTAGCGCCCCGGGGCGCATCCTTTTTAGGATCTTGCGGCCAGGGCTACGCCGCCGAGCGTCAGCGCAAGGGCTGCGATCTGGCGAGCGCCCAGGGGCTCGCCCAGAAACGCCGCGGAGGCCAGAACGCCGGTGATCGGGGATAGCAGCACGCCGGTTGCGGCGATCGATACCGGCAGCAGCCGCAACGCGCGGAACCAGGCGAGATAAGCCAGCGTCATCGGCACGATCGAGATGTAGGCGACCGAGAGCCAGCCGCTCAGCCGCACGCCGCTCCAGTGCGGCGTCTCGAACATCGCCAGCAGCAGCATCGGCGGCAGGCCCAGCGCCACCTGCCAGGCAACCCCGGCGACCGGGGCCATGGCGATCGGATGGCGCTTGGAAAACAGGCTGCCCAGCGCGAACAGCCAGGCGCCGCCCAGCGCGCAAAGCACGCCGGGGATCTTCTCCCGGGTTGCCTCGACCCCGGCGCCCATGATCAGCAGCACGCCGCCGAGCCCGAGCATCAGCGCCAGCAGGCGCTGCGCCGTGGGGCGCTCGCCAAGCAGCGGCCATGCGACCAAAGCGGTCCAGATTGGCATCGTGTAGGTGATGATGACCGCCTCGGATGCCGGCAGCCAGACCAAAGCAAGCGTGGTCAGGATCGAAAAGGCGCTGAAGTTCAGCACAGAGGAGATAATCAGATTGCGCCACTGGCCAGTCGGAACGCGGAGGTGCTCGCCGCGAGCGGCCGCCAGCGCGAAGGAGAAGCAGATGCCGGCGATGACACAGGCGCTGCGCATCGAGAACGGCGGCAGCTGACCCAGCAGCGTCTTGGCAACCGGCCAGTTGAGGCCCCAGCCGAGTGCCGTCAGCGTCAGGAACGCCAATCCCTGGAGGCGATCGTGATCCAAGCCGCGCCCCAGCCGAAGCGTGGGACGGTCCAGCATCGCCTAGCGCACGAACACGCGAACCTGCGGCACGGACAGGCCGAGCTCGGTGCGCACACCGAGCCGGATGCGGCTCGCCGGCACGCTGTCGGCCAGGATCGCGCGCATGGTCGTCGTCGCGTTGACCGCGGCCTCGCGCTCGGCCTGCGCCTGCACCGCTGGCGTGCCGGCGATGGCGGCCATGCCGATCACGTCGTAGCCGATGCCCTTCCGGCTCGCCTCGGCCGCGCGGATGGCGCTGGCGAGAGCGGCGACATAGTCGGGCGCGGGCGTGGTGAAGGCGATGACGATCAGCGGCGCGCGCTTTTCCAACCGCGCCGCTTCGACGACGGGGCCAGGAGGCGGCGCCGGCGGCTTGGTGGCGAACGTGGTCTGGTCGATCAGAGTGCATCCGCAAACCGCGAGCAGCAAAACGGGGAAAAGAAGCCGGCGCATCAATGGGCGATCCATTCGCGGTTTGGGCGTCAATGGCGGAAATCGGGCGCTTCGCGGTCAAGGATGCGCTTGACGCTTTCCAGGTGCAGCCGGGCCGAGGCGCTATCACCCTCCCGCATCTGGCGATAGGTCCGCGCCGCCATATCGTCGGGCACCGCCAGCAGCTTGCGGCCGGTGGCCAGCGCCAGGCGCTGCACCTCGCAGGCGCGTTCGAGGTAAAACAGGTCGTCCCAGGCCTCGGCGATCGAGCCGCCGACCACCAGCACGCCGTGGTTGCGCATGAACACGATGTCGGCGTCCCCGATCGAGGCGGCGATCCGGTCGCCCTCGGCGGCATCCAGCGCCAGGCCGTTATAGTGCTCGTCGATGATCGTGCGGCCATAGAACTTCAGCGCCGTCTGCCCGGCCCAGACCAGTGGCGGGCCTTCCAGCATGGCAAGCGCGGTGGCGTTCGGCATGTGGGTGTGGAACACGGCGCGGGCGCGCGGCACGCCCTTGTGCACCCGCGCATGGATGTGGAACGCGGTCGCCTCCGGCACGCCCTCACCGGCGACCACGCGGCCATCAAGGTCGCAGATCAGCAGCCGGGAGGCGGTTATTTCCTGGAAGGCATAGCCGTAGGGGTTGACCAGGAACAAATCGTCGCTGCCCGGCACCATGGCAGATAGGTGGTTGCAGATGCCCTCGGCCAGCCCGGCTCGGGCGCAGGCGCGAAAGCAGGCGGCGAGATCGACCCGGGCCTGGCGCACCGCCTCGCCGTCGAGGGCGGAATTGCGCAGGATCGCTGGTGCGGTGACCGGATCAAGGGCGTGGGCCATACGGTCGGCTTTCGTTGTGGAACGGCGTCTCCGCAGGCAGAATGCGCCGAATTGCGATCAGGAGCCACCATGTCCGCGCACACCAACCAACGCATCGACGGCAAGCGGCTGTGGGACACGCTGATGGAGTTCGCGGCGATCGGCGCCACGCCGAAAGGCGGGGTGCGGCGGCTGGCGCTGAGCAACACCGACCTGCGCGGGCGCACCTTGTTCCGCGCCGAATGCGAGAAGCTTGGGCTTTCGGTTCGGGTGGACGAAATCGGCAACATGTTCGCGCGAAAACCCGGCCGCGACGCCTCGCGCCTGCCGGTGCTGGTCGGCAGCCACCTCGACAGCCAGCCCTCCGGCGGCAAGTTCGACGGCGCGCTGGGCGTGCTGGCCGGGCTGGAGGTGATGCGCACCCTGTCCGACCTCGGCATCACGACGGAGGCGCCGATCGAGCTGATCAACTGGACCGACGAGGAGGGTTCTCGATTTGGCCATTCGCTGATGGGATCGGGCGTCTGGGCCGGCGTCTACAAGCGCGACGAGATGTTCGCGTTGCGCGACCTTGACGGCGTCAGCGTCGGCGATGCGCTGGATTCGATTGAGGCGCGAGGTTCCGAATCCGCCACCCCGTTCGCGGCCGACGCCTATTTCGAGCTGCACATCGAGCAGGGACCGATCCTGGAACGCGAAGGAAAAGAAATCGGCATCGTCACCGGCGCCCAGGCGCAGGTCTGGTACAACGTGGTTGCCACCGGCCAGGACAGCCACGCCGGCACCACGCCGCCTTCCGCCCGGCGCGATGCGCTGGTTTGCGCCGCCCGGATCATCGACCTGGTCGATCGCATGATGCGGGCGCGCGGCGAGGACGGGCGCGGCACGGTCGGGCGGCTGGTGGTGCTGCCGAACAGCTCCAACGTCATTCCCGGCGAGGTGCGCTTCTCGGTCGAGTTCCGCCACCCGGACGCCGCCGAGATCGACCGGCTGGACGCCCAGTTCCCCCGCGAAGCCGGTTTCATCGCGCGCGATTGCGGGGTGGCGCTGGAGATTTCTCAGTTGTTCAAAATTCCGGCGCAGCCGTTCGACGCCGAATGCGTTGATTTGGTCCGCCAAGCAACCGGCCGGTTGGGATATTCCTCCCGCGAGATCGTATCCGGCGCGGCGCATGATGCGGTCTATGTCGCGCGGCACATCCCGACGGCAATGATCTTCACTCCCTGCAAAGATGGCCTGTCGCACAACGAAGCCGAAAGCATCGAGCCTGGCGAAGCCTCCGCTGGATGCCAGGTATTGTTCGAGGCGGTGGTCGCCCGTGCCAACAGGCCTAAGTAGCGGGTTTCAGAAGGGCGAGCCCTTTTGCGGGTGCAAGGCAGAGCCCTGCGTCTTCCGCCTGCACCACGCCAAGCAGC
>JANXRT010000150.1 GCA_025356735.1 Acetobacteraceae bacterium
TTGGAAGGGCGTCGGCGGCACCACCTTCCTGCCTGGCACCAACCGTGCCGCGGACAGGTTCGCGCGCGCCTCGTTCCTGCTTGATGCCATGCCCAAGAAGCTCGACCGGAATTACATTTCCGGTGTTCCCCGCCAATCCTATGAATATCAGGCGATCGCCGGGGTCATGAGCGTTCAACGGGCGGTCAGCGTTCCCCTTGGCATCGCCACGCCAACGGAGCCCAACATCTCCTCGACCATCTGGCGGACGGTGGCCGACCAGAAGAACCTGGTTTACTACTTCGACTCGGCGACGCGGCCCAACACCTTCTGGGTCTCGTTCGGAAAGATCGACCTGAAGGCCGGGGCCGCCGTCCGGAAACTCACCATCCAGCACGGCGAGGTCTTTGCCGGTGAAGTGGGCGGCCAGTTCGCCGATGCCATCCCGTTCAAGTTCCTGCCCGGCGAATAAGGTGAATGAGCTACCGGGACATCAAAGCTCCTTTCGCTTTTGGTTATAAGATTACTAGGCTTTTGGGACACCCGAGCAGATGGAGCGCGCAGCCGCCTGATCCGTCCACCAAATAGGATTGAGCTTCCTCGATACCTGCAGTCGCTGACATGCCGTGCGGAGGTGGAGATGCTTGAGGGCGACATCGCCGCGATGGTCGGATTGGCCTATGAAGCCGCCGTTGGTGGCAGTACTTGGCTCGAGTTCGACGCATCGCTGTGTCGCCTGCTGGGCGCGCATTACGCATCGCTGCGGGTGACTGACGGGACTTCGAGGAACCTTCTCAGGCCGAGCGAGCCGGCAGAGACGATCTACCTCGCCCATTATCGTCAGGTCGATCCGTATCGCACCAGCGCGCGGATAGACTTGACAAACAGCAGGCATGTCAGTGGTGCGCGGCTTGGAGAAGAGATAATCCTGCCTGCCGAGTTGCACCGCAACGAGTATTACGCGGATTTTGCGCGGCCGAATGGACGCCATCACATGCTTGGCGGTATGATCGACCTGGGTGAAGGAACACCATCGGGCTTCATCGGGATGCCGCGGCCGGTGCCTTCACGGAACTCGAGAGAAGAACTCTCAAAATCCTGCTGCCGCATCTCCGGCGTGCGCTGCAGCTTCAAGCGAGATTGGCGTTCGATACGGAGGCGATCGACATCCGGGCTACGGCGCTCGATGCGCTGCCAGTCTGCGCGATCATCATCGATAGTGCGATGCGTGTGCTGCACGCCAACGCAGCGGGCATACACCTCACTGCTGCCGGCCAGTCCGGCTTGAGCATCATTCGGTCCGGTTGCCATCCCGGGACGGGTCGTTCTCATCTTGCTGCCCGGCATCGCGATGACAACGACGCGCTCAGGCGTTTGGTGGCCAGGGTGATGGCCGGCGGGATTGGCGGTGTACTGCGCGTGCACGCGCATGACATGGCGGAGATGGCGTCGTTTGCTGTAGTGATCTCACCTGTTCCGCAAGGCTTCGTCTCGTCAGGCTCGTTCCTGCTGAGGCCGGGCCGCACGACCAGTGCGGCGTTGGTTGTCGCTCGCGAACTCGCCAAGCCGGTATCGTTGTCGGCCGGCATTCTCTGCGATCTCTACGGCCTCACCCAGGCTGAAGCGGCTGTTGCGGTGGCGCTCGCTGGTGCAGTGCCCGCCGAGGAAGTCGCCCGTGTCCGAAAAGTCTCGCCCATCACAATCCGCTCCCAGATACGCACCATCCTGGGCAAGACCAACGCCGTCAACCTCAGGGATCTGGAGCGGATGATCGCGATGATTTCCGTGATGCTGCCAGTATCTGGCGCACCGCCGCAACCTCCAGCGCTACCCGTTTACGAAGGGCCGTTTCATAAGCGGAGGAATTCGCGCTGCGATTCCCGGCACCGTGTCCTTGCTTCCATCGTCACTTCTGAGGATGCCAAACCTGCGCCGCCCGCCCGAAGAGGGACGCCGTCCTCGTATGCCGCACCGCGATCAAGACCGATCGCGGCGGCAATGCCGGATTGTCGGGAGTGTAGTCATGAACAGCAGCCAGTCCACGCCCTGCTCTCCAAAGCTTCTTGCTGTTACAGCGCTCACTTCAGTGGCGGCACCGGCCGCTTCTGGCCGAGCAAGGCGGACGTCGGCGGCTGGCATCGGGGTGCTCCTCATCGCGTGCGGCTTTTCCGTGCGGCCTGGCCACACCTCTCGTTGGCGCAGGACAGCGGAACGCCGTGCACGGGTTCCGCAGGAAATTGCTTCATCACCAGCAATGGAACATTGGGCAGCCCCGGCGCGCCACCCGGCGTTGGCAGGAGCGGCAACTCGGGCCAGCCAGGTGCATCCGACGCGGCGCTCCAGCACGGCTTCGTCGGGACGCAATCCCTCTCCAGTCCAGTCCATGTCCCTGGCTTTCCTTCTTTCTCTGCAATCGACGTGCGATCTGTTGGCGGCAACGGTGGCACGGCCTCTCCCGGCATTTACGCCGAGAGCGTGGGTGCGGGCACCACGGGATCGCCAGAGGCCTCAACGGTCAAGATCAGTGTCGCGCCGGGCGGGATGGTCTCGGGTGGCACGGACTTCGTTACCGGGGACGACTACGGGGCGGGAGTCTATGTCGTCTCGGGCAGGCTCAGCGCAAGCAACCCCAACGCCATCACCAACAGCGGCAGC
>JANXRT010000156.1 GCA_025356735.1 Acetobacteraceae bacterium
CTACGAGGGCCGCCGGTTCGACTGCGGCGACAAGATCGGCTTCCTCGAAGCGCAGATCGCCTTTGCCCTCAAGCGGCCGGAGATGGCGGATGCGGTGCGCGCGTTCCTGAAAAACTACATCGATGGCTGATTCGGCAACAAACGTGTCTTTCAGACACCGGTTCGATCCGACCAGCCTGCGCGAGTACGACATCCGCGGCATCGTCGGCGAGACCCTGCACCACGCCGACGCCTTCGCCATCGGCCGGTGCTTCGGCTCGGTCGTCGCGCGGGCGGGCGGAAGATCGGTCGTTGTCGGCTACGACGGAAGGCTGTCCAGCCCAGGCATGGAAAGCGAGCTGGTACGCGGCCTGGTGGCGTCCGGCATCGACGCCATCCGCATCGGCCGCGGCCCGACGCCGATGCTCTACTATGCGGCAACGAGGCTGCGCAGCGCCGGCGGCATCATGATCACCGGCAGCCACAACCCGGCCAGCTACAACGGCTTCAAGATGGTGCTGGGGGGAAAGCCGTTCTTTGGCCAGCAGATCCTCGACATCGGCGAGATGGCGGCCAGCGGCGAGGTGGTGTCCGAGGCGCCCGGCAGCCAGTTCGCGATCGACGTCTCGGCCGACTACATATCCCGGCTAGCCAGCGACTGGGACGGTGGCGACGCGCGGCTGAAAGTCGTCTGGGACAACGGCAACGGCGCCGCCGGCGACGTGCTGCAGCGCCTGGTCCATCGGCTTCCCGGCAGCCACACCATCCTCAACGGCATCGTGGACGGCAACTTCCCCGCCCACCATCCGGATCCAACCGTCGCCGGCAACTTGGTCCAGCTGATCGCCGAGGTCCGCCGCCAGGGCGCCGACATCGGCATCGCCCTGGACGGCGACGCCGACCGCATCGGCGTGGTCGACGATAAGGGCAACATCCTGTTCGGCGACCAGCTACTGGTGGTGCTGGCGCGCGACATGTTGGCGACCCATCCCGGCGCCACCATCATCGCCGACGTCAAGGCAAGCCAGGTGCTGTTCGATGAGATCGCCCGCGCCGGCGGCGTCGCCCTGATGTGGAAAACCGGCCACAGCCTGATCAAGGCCCGCATGGCGGAGCTAAAATCGCCGCTGGCCGGCGAGATGTCGGGCCACATCTTCTACAACGACGAGCGGTGGTACGGCTTTGACGATGCGCTGTACGCCGCGGTCCGCCTGCTTGGCATCCTCGGCCGCGCCGGCCAAAGCTTCTCCTCGATCCGCGAGGCGCTGCCCCAGGTCGTCAACACGCCGGAACTGCGTTTCGACTGCGCCGACACCCGGAAAGTCGGCGTGATCGAGGAGGTCGCGGCGCGGTTGCGCGAAGCCGGCGAAAACCTGCGGGAGATCGACGGGGTTCGGGTGCAGACCGCCGATGGCTGGTGGCTGCTGCGTGCCTCCAACACCCAGGCGGTGCTGGTGGCCCGATGCGAGGCCGCGACCGAGGCTGGGCTAGACCGGCTGAAGGCCGCGCTGGTCGCGCAGCTTGAAGCCTCCGGCCTGGCGGCGCCGGATTTTTCCGGCGAGAACGCCGGGCATTGATGGGTCAGGCAGGAAGCATGGGGCTCTCCCCCATGCTAAACCTGCTTATCTTCCCGCCGTATCTTGCGCATCAGCGGCGGCATCGGGTCGGTGCTCAGCTCATACAGGTCGCGCAACAACGGCGGCAGCCGCCACTCGCCGCGGAACATCCGCTTCAGCCCGCGCATCGAGAACAGCTCCTGCCACGGATAGTATCCACGGGCGCCGATCGCGAACGGCTGCGCCGCGGCGATCGGCAAGCCAGGCGCCACGAAATCGAGGCCGCACAGCCGGGCTGCCGACATGCGGTTGAAGAAGCGCGGATTGCACTCGAACATCTTCATCTCGCCGGCCCGGTTGTCGAAGCGCGCGTCGAGGTTGGCGACGCCGGTGAAACAGGTCGCGGCGACAAGCTTGCGGCCCATTTCGAACAGGTCCTGGCGCGGCCGGAACTCGGTCGCCAGGAACCGGCCGACGCCGTAGGAAGCGTCGAGCTGACCGGGGCAGACCCAGGCGACCCAGTGCTCGATCACGCCGTCGCGGGCGAACACGCTGAGCGCCCAGTCCTCGCCCTCGACGAACTCCTGCACGATAGCGCGGCCCTCGAAGGCGCCGTTGCCCGAATGCACGAAGGCGTTGACTGCCTCCTTGTCGCGCAGCACGACGATGCCGCGCTGGCCGTACGAGTCGACCGGCTTGACGATCGCCGGGAAGCCGAGCGTCTCGGCGATCGCGTCGGCGTCGATGTCGGCCTTGCGCGCGAACAGCAGCGTCTTCGGATCGGCGACGCCGGCGGACCGGCAGAGTTCGTGGAAGTGCCACTTGTCGTTCAGCCGCGCGAGCATCGCCGCGTCGGCCATCGGGAAGACCGGCGCGCGCAGGAACTCCTTCATGCCATCGAGCAGCGTCAGGCTCTCGACGTCGCTGCCGATCACCCGGTCAACGCCGATCCTGGCGTGCAGGTCGTTGATGGCGGCGGCCACCCGCTCGGGCCTCGCCGCGCCGAAGTCGCGGGTCAGGTGAATGACCTTGCCGAAGCGCGTCGAACGGAGCGAAGCCGCACGATCGTCGAGCACGAGGTAAACGCGGGCATTCACCGCGCGCAGCGACCGCAGGATGTTGTAGCCGGTGCGGCCGTAGTGGGCGACCAGGACGATGTTCAGCCGGCGGTGGGCGTGGGGCCGGGGCAGGGTCGCCGGGGGCGCCGGCGCCTCGGCCAGGAGAGCATCCGGAATGGCGCGGTCCAAGGCGATCGCCTGATCCCAGTCCTGCGGCTGCCAGTCGTGTGGTTGAAGGCGAAGCTGTTTCATCGTTTCAAGCCGTCTGCTGCTGGAGGGTGCCGCGAGCCAGGTCGCGGCGGAAGCTGGGTCGCGACACGCGCCGCATCACCCGGGTGGCGGCGAACCTGGTGCCGTAGATGAACCGCATCGAGGGTCCGAAGCTCGGGGCGCTGGCGTAGCCGATGAAATGCAGCCCGGCGACGCTGGACTCGAAGCCCGAATCAAGTACCGGCGCGTGCCCGATCCGGTCGATGTCGTCGAGCAGCTCCGACAGGAAGCCGAGCCGGCGCAGATCGGCCTTGTAGCCGGTCGCGGCGATGACGTGGTCGGCAGCGAGCGATGCCGGCCCGTCCACCCCCATGACCGAGAGCACGGCCTGGCCGTTCTGCTCGCGCGCGGCCATCAGCCTGCCAATTTGGACCGGAAGCACGCCATCGACGCGGTGCTTCAGCCATCCGGACCCGGCCGGGCCGAACGTCGAGAACGCCTTGTCCATCCGGGTGGTGGCCGGCAGATGCCGGAAGGCGTGCGGCGCCTCCGACCAGAACCAGGTGCGCCATCCCGGACCCAGGCCGAAATTGGGCCGCCGCACCCGGGCCAGCAGGGAACGCTCGGTCTGCGGCCTGTCCTCGTTGGCGGGATCGAACCAGAGCAGCTTGCGGCGCGCCAGGAGCGTAACGCCGACGCCCCGCTCGTGCAGCAGCGCCGCCGTCTCGAGCGCCGACTGGCCGCCGCCGACGACGGCCACGTGCCCCTTCAGCCGCGACAGGTCGTGGTTGTCGGAACTGTGCGAAAGCAGCCGCGACGGCAGCCCGGCCAGCGCTTCGGGAACATGGCGGAAGGCCAGCGGGCCGACGGCCACGACGACCTTGCGCGCCAGGACCTGCTCGCCGGTGTCGAGCACGACCTCGAACCCGTCGGCCGTCCGGCTGAGGCGGACGACCTGCGACGGATCGACGGCGCCGACATGGCGGCGCTGGAATTCCAGCCCGTACTCGACCAGAGTCTGAACCGGGATGCGCAGGCCGATGTCGGAGTAGTCCCGCCGACCAGTATCCTCGTAGAAGCGCGACAGCGGAAATTCGTTGTCGGGCGCCGCCAGGTTCGATGCGAAGCCGTCGGATTTCAGCAGCATGCCCTTGGGCATGTTGTCACGCCAAAGCGTCATCGGCTTGCCGAAGATCCGGAACGGAATTTGAAGCCCGCGAAGATGGGCAGCTGTGGATAGGCCGTACGGCCCGGCGCCGATTACCACGACTTCGACCACGAGAACTCCTCTGTCAGCCGCCTCATGCAACGATCCTGAGCGCCTGCAAACCCTGAACGCCTTCCCCGCGTTCACTTTTTCGCCAGTATGGGACTGACGAGTTGGTTTCAGGCGTTCGCAGAACCGTTGCTTTGGGAGAACCTTAATTCGCCCTCGGAGGTCCGTCTTGGGCCGAACGATCCAGGGCCGCATGTATCAAGGACCATTCCGGCGACGATTCCGGGCCACCTGTGTCGGAGGACGCACGACAATCCTGCCTCATGAGCGAAACAGCACCTGGTCTGTGATGAGCAGCTGCTCGGCGCGGTAGTGTCCCGGGCCCCAGGCGGACTGGATGCCGTTCGGGTTGGCGCCGGCATCCTCGGCGCCGATGTTCCACCACGAGCTCGACAGCGGCGGCGTAAACCCGTTCAGGTAGTCCACTAGCGTGGTGGCCCAGGCATGCGCCGATCCGCCCGGCCCCGGGTCGCTGGCGCCAAATTCGCCGATCCATACCGGTGCGATGTCGCGGCGCGCCAGAAAGCCCCAGCCGGCTTCGTAGCGCCGTATCGCGGCGGGCCCGCTGTCGGGCTGTACCGCCCCGATCTCGAACGGGTAGCAGTGCACCGAATAGACCACCTTGTTCGCCCGCCCGAGCACCACCGGCAGGCGCGGCACACCCCGAAGGTCCCCTTCGGGGGCGGGGCCGCGATAGTTTTGAATGCCTTCGCAGATCACCAGCACGTCGGGGTTGGCCGCCTGGATGGCGCGGCCGGTGTCGGTGAACATGGCATGGATGTCGCGGGGCCCGCCCTCGCCCCAGTTGGCGCCGTGCGGTTCGTTGTGGAGGTCGAAGCCGATCACCGTCGGGTTGCCCGCGTAGCGCCGCGCGAACCGCACCCAGTTGTCCCTGAACCGTCCGGCCGACACCGTGCCGCGATGGCCGGCGCCATCGGTGCCGTCCGAACCCGGGCCGGCGTCGAACCACAGACCGTTCGGCTGCTGGCCGCCGCCGCCGTCGTTGGTGTGGTGGTCGAAGATCACCTTCAGCCCGATCGTCCCGGCATAGTCCACGATGCGGCCGAAGATGTCCCAGTTGGTGAGGCCGACAAGGTCCCGGTTGGCGTTGAAGTCGATGGTTCCGGCGGAGGGAACGTTCAGCGGGGGGACGTCGAGGTTGGCGTCCGACCAGGGCAGGCGCACCGTGTTGAAGCCGGCGCCGGCGATGCTGTCGCAGATCGCGCGGTAGCTGACCGCCCACAGCCCCTGCAGCGCGTGGCCGGGCGGGCCGTCGGTGCCGTACCAGCCGATCGAGGCGACGCGGACCGTCTCGCCCTGGTCATCGATTATCCGGGCGCCCCGGGTTTCGAGCCAGCCTGGCGGCAGCAGGCTGCCCCCCCGGCCGCAGGGCCGCCGCGGCGTCGGATCGGCCAAGGCCGGTCCCATCGATGCCAGACCCAGGCTTGAGGCGAGCAGCATTCTCCGTGTCAGGTCCATGGTTACGGCGAGCCGGGACTACGAGGAGCCCGCAGGCAGCCCCAGGCCCGATGGCGGACGATAGCCCGGCGCCGGCACCCGGCGAGCCGCCGGGTATGGCTTGGAGAGCACTTTGACCAGCAGGAAGGTGAACAGCAGGGCGAAGAAGTTGGTCGAACGGAGAAAATAGGTCTCCGACAGGTTGATGGTGAAGAACATGACGATGGTGCCGAGCGTCATCTCCAGGCTGAGCCGGTCCAGGCTGAGCCGCGCGGACCGGGTGTAGGCCAGAAGAACCCGCAGCTTGACCACCAGCTGCACCGCCACGCCGCAGAACAGCAGAAGCCCGACCGCGCCGATTTCCGTGACGATTCCGAGGTAGCCGCTGTGATAGTTGTCGAGCACCCAGCCATGCAGGCGCACGAAGCCGGATGTGATGCCGGGGGCCGTCCAGAAGCCGTTGAGGCCGGTGCCGAGATAGGGCTGGTCGACCCAGAAGTGCAGCGCGTACTGCCAGATGAAGGTTCGTTCGGTGAGGTTGATGTCGTAGCCGAAAACCAGGAACGAGGCATTGCCGGTGATCACGAAATACGAGATCTCGGCGAGGCCGAACCCGACATCGACCAGCAGGATCAAGGGCACCAGGGATGCGATCCGGGGCCGGCCGCGGGCCATGAAAAGGCAGCTCGCCGCGACCACCGCGATGACGCCCGCGCCACGCGATTCGGCGCCGAGCAGGCAGGCGAGCCCGAGCCCCGCCGCGGCCAGGTTGAACAGGCTGCGGCGATGCGAGAGGCGCAGCAGGGCCAGCAGCAGGAATATCGCCGACAGGATGCCGAGGCCCTGCTTGGTGCCGAAGGCCCCTCTCCACTGGCCCTCATGCTGCCAGTCGTTCACCAGCAGCCCGATCGCCGGGTAGAAGATCACCAGCAGCAGCGACAGCAGCAGCAGGGCGCCCAGGGTGTGGAACAGGCAGGCGAACATCTCCTCGGCGGTGATCACGAAGGCCAGCCGCCAGGCCGCGAGCGAGGACAGCAGAAAAACCAGCGCCTTGGGGCCACCGCCGGTCGGATCCGTGCTCCAGACCGGCGAGATGACGATCCAGGCGAGCAGCAGGGCCGGCCACAGCATGCCGCGCGTCGTGGTCGGCGTGCGCGACACGCCCGGGATGAACGACAGGAAAATCACGCCGGCCCACAGCACGATCGCGGTCAGCTGCTGCTTGAGGTCGCCGCCCTGCTGGATGAGCGCGTCGTCGGACAGGCCCGTCAGCCCGGGATTGAACGTTTCCATCGACGCGACGATGATCAGGCACAGCATGCCGAGCGCCAACTTCCGGATGCCGGCGTTTTCTGCGTGGCGCATATCGATCCGCATACCGTAGGTTGGTGGAATGAACCTGACAGAACCGTGCCAGGGACGCTGGCCGCATCTGCCTTCAGATGCAGGGTTCATGCAATGAACCGGATGGACTATCAGGGGTTGGATCGGGCATGTAGGCGCTGCCGCCCATTTCAGCCGACTTTTCCCGGGAGACGACGTTTTGCGCATCGCGATGATTGGCGGCGGCTATGTCGGGCTGGTGTCCGGCGCCTGCTTCGCCGAATTCGGCTCCGACGTGACGGTGGTCGAGGTTGACGCCGGCAAGCTGCGCGCCCTCCGTGACGGCCGCATGCCGATTTACGAGCCAGGGCTGGACCGGCTGGTGGCCGAGAACGTCGCCGCCGGGCGATTGAATTTCACCGGCGACCTCGCGGCGGCGCTGGTCGATGTCGAGGCGGTGTTCATCGCCGTCGGCACGCCGACCCGGCGCGGCGACGGCCATGCCGACCTCAGCTACGTCTATGCCGCGGTGGAACGGATTGCCCATGTGCTGAAGGGCTATACCGTCATCGTCACCAAATCCACCGTCCCCGTCGGA
>JANXRT010000164.1 GCA_025356735.1 Acetobacteraceae bacterium
GCACCGCCGGGCGCATGCTGCCCTGCACGGTGACGCGGCCGACCCCGGCGATCTCGCTGAGCTTGGGTTGCAGCAGCGTGTCGGCGGCGTCGCTGACGCGGTCGAGCGTGATCGAATCGGATTCCAGCGCCAGCGTCAGGATCGGCGTGTCGGCCGGGTTCACCTTGGCGTAGACCGGCGGGTACGGCAGCGATTGCGGCAGCGTGCCGGAGGCGGCGTTGATGGCGGCCTGCACGTCCTGCGCCGCGCTGTCGATGCTGCGGCCGAGCGAGAACTGCAAGGTGATCTGGCTGGTGCCCTCGGAACTCACCGAGGTCATCTCGGTCAGTCCCTGGATTTCGCCGAACTGGCGTTCCAGCGAGGCGGTGATCAAGGTGGAAACCGTGTCCGGGCTGGCGCCGGGCAGCAGCGTGGTGACCTGGATGGTCGGGAAATCGACGTAGGGCAGCGCCGAGACCGGCAGCGCCCGGTAGCCGAGAATGCCGGCCAGCAGGATGGCGATCGCCAGCAGCCAGGTGGCGATCGGCCTCGCGATGAAAATCGCGGAGACATTCATACGATGAAAATCGCGGAGACGTTCATACGATGAAAATCGCGGAGACGTTCAATTGGTTCGCTGCCGCCCGGTGCCAGGCGCCGCGGGCTGGCTCGGCGTGGTGGCACCGCCCGGCAGCGGATCGGCGATGCGGGTCTTGGCGCCCTCGGTCAGGCGGGAGGCGCCGTCGATCACCACCCGCTCGCCGGGTTTCAGGCCGGCGGTGACGATTTAGGTCGCGCCGTCCTCATAGCCTACCGTGATGTCGCGCCGCAGCGCCTTGTCGTCGGCGCCGATGACGTAGAGGTAGCTGCCGCGCGGGCCGCGCTGGACCGCCGCGGGCGGCACCGTGGTGGCGCCGTGCTCAATGTTCGCCAGCAGCCGGACCGAGACGAAGCCGCCCGGCCACAGCTTGAGGTCCGGGTTGGGAAAGGTCGCCTTCAGCTTGATGGTGCCGGTGGTCGGATCGACCTGGTTGTCGAGCACCGCCAAAGTGCCGGTATCGAGCAGTACGGGTGCCGCGCCGGCCACACCCTGGTTGCGTGCCTGGACCGCCGGCGTGCCCCCATTTGTCGCACCGGCCTTGATCGTGTTCGCCACCGCCGGCAGGTTTTGCTGCGGCAAGGTGAAAACCACAGAGATCGGCCGCAACGTCGTGATCGTGACGATGCCCGTGGCGTCGGCCTGATGGACGATGTTGCCGGCATCGACCTGCCGTATGCCGACCCGGCCGTCGATCGGAGCCACGATCGTGGTGTAGCCGAGCTGGGCGCGGGCGGTGTCGATCTGCGCTTGGTCCTGGTGCACCTGCGCCTCCTGCTGGGCCACCAGGGCGCGGGCCGTGTCCGACTGCTGGGCCGAGCTGTAGGCGGTCGCCGCCAGCTTTTGATAACGCGCGAAATCAAGCTTCGCGTTGGCGAGCTGCGCCTGGTCCTGCGCCTGCTTGGCCGTTGCCTGATCCACCGAAGCCTGGAAGGTCACCGGGTCGATCCGCGCCAGCACGTCGCCGGCCTTCACGTCCTGGCCCTCGCGGAAGGCGATCTCGATCAGCTTGCCGTCGACCTGCGGGCGCACGATCACCGAGTTGTAGGCCTGCACCGTACCGAGCCCGTCGAGCCAGACCGGCACGTCGGTGCTGGCGGCGGCGGCGACCAGCACGGGAATGGCGGCATCGCGCCGCGCCGCCGCGGCATCGGGCTTCGGCGTCGGCTTGTACCAGAACGAGCCTGCCGTGACGGCGGCGACGATCGCCGCGAGCACCCATACCAGCATCCGGCCACGCCGCCGGGATGGCACCCGGGCGTCACGCGCCGGCGCCTCGCGTGGTAGGGGCGTCATCACATCCATCAGGAGATTCCTTTCCCGGCCAAATATCGGCTCGGCTGCCGGTTCCTCCAAGGCCCGTTGCAAAAGGATACGGTTCCAGCCTGCGGCATCATCGCAGGTCGCTTCCGATCGGTAGCGCGAACCCGCCCAGAAACCGGCCGGGTTGCAGCCGCGGCGGCTCGATCTGGCCCTGCCAGCCACCGCCGAGCGCCTTATGCAGCGCGACCAAAGCCTGGAAGCGGGACAGCCGGACCTGCGCCAGCACGTCCTGCGCGTTGTAGAGGTTGCTCTGCGAGATCAGCGCGGTGACGATGTCGATCGTGCCGGCGGCGAGCTGGGCGCGCGCGATCGAGGCCGAACGCTGTGCCGAGTCCACCGCCTGCGCCTGCAGCGCCTCCTGCTCTGTGGTGAAGCGCCACGCCACCAGCGCGTTCTCGACATCGGTGAAGGCCTGCAACACGGCCTGCCGGTAGTTGGCCAGCGCCTCGTCCTGGCGCCCGCGCGCCAGCTCCAGATCGCCGCGCAGCGTGCCGCCGTCGAAGATCGGCTGAGCCAGCCCGCCGGCCAGGCTGGCGACCAGCGCTCCGGGGCCGAACAGGGTCGCCAGCGCCGTGCTCTGATAGGTCGAGGAGACGCTGAGCTGGATTGACGGGAACAACGCCGCCCGAGCCGCCACCACGTTGGCGCCCTGGGACGCGAGCGTCGCCTCCGCCGCCGCCACGTCGGGCCGCCGCGCCAGCACCTCGACCGGCAACCCCGGCGTGACCACCGGCAAGGAAAGCCCGATCAGCGTGCCCGGCCGAACCCTGATCGACTGCGGCGGCTGGCCGGTGAGGATGCCGAGCCCGTTGATCGCCTGCTCCAGCTGGTTGCGCAGCCCGGGTATGTTGGCGCGCTCCTGCGCCACCAACGTTTCCTCCTGCGACACGTCGAGCGCGTTGGCGGTGCCGACCGACAGCCGGGCGCGGATCGCGGCCAGGGTCTGCTCGGCGTCCTTGAGATTGCCGGTGGCGACGGTCAGCCGATCCTGGAACGCCAGCGCCTGGAACCAGGTGTCGGCAACGTTGCTGACAACCGTGAGCGCCACGTTCACGCGGTCGAACCGGGTGAACCGCGCGTTGTCGATCGCCGCCTGGCGCTGGGCCTGGAACCGGCCCCAGATATCCAGCTCATACGACGCGCTCAGCCCGCCGGAATACGAATGCACGTCGGCATAAGGCTGGCCGCTGTCGGAGCGCAGGCTGAACGACGAGCCCCGCTGGACCCGCTGCCAGGTGCCGTTGGCGCTGGCCTGAAGCAACGGCAGCAGCGGCGCGCCGGCAATGCGCAGCTGCGCGTCGGCCTGCCGGATGCGCGCCACCGCAACCGCGATGGTCAGGTTGGTGATCTGCGCCTGGGCGACCAGCTGATCGAGCTCGGGCGAGTTGAAGCCGCGCCACCAGCCGTCTTCCGGCCAGATCGGATCGGCGGTGATGCCGGCACGCCAGTCCATCGGCGCCTCGACCGGCGCCACGGGCGGAATGCCGCCGCAGCCGGCGAGCAGAAGACAGACGAGCGACGCGCGCAGCGCAGGGGATTCCAACATCGTCGCGGTCTATAGCATTCCCGTGTTACGCGCCTGTTGCTGAGACGATTAGCAAGGATGAGGCTCTGCCCCAAACCCCGCCGGGGTAGCGCCCCAGGGCGCCTAACTTAAGTCGAGGGGATACAAGGGGCGACGGCCCCTTGGCGGGTTTGGGCGTAGCAGGCGAAGGTTCCGACTGGCCGCCTTCGGCCAGTTGGAATGCCTGCGGAGGGAGAGCCAAAGCTTACTTGCCTGCGGCGCTTAGAATGCGGACCGCCAGTCGAAAATGCGGCCGGTCGATCATCTTGCCGTCGAGGGCGAAGACGCCGGAGTCCGGGTTGGCGGCGAAGGCGGCTTGCACGCGGGTGGCCCATTCGACCTGGTCGGGCGATGGGCTGAAGGCTTCGTTGGCGATGTCGATCTGGGCCGGGTGGATCAGGAACATGCCGGAGAAGCCGTCGGCGGCGCCGTTCTCCGCCATGGCGCGCTGGCCGGCGGGATCGCGGAAGTCGGGCCATGGCGAATCGATGGCGATCACCCCGCAGGTCGCGGCGGCGGCCAGCACGGCGGCGCGGGCGGCGGCGATCGGGGCGGGGTAGGCGCCATCAGGCCGGCGCGGCGGCACGCCGAGATCGCCGGAGATGTCCTCGGCACCGAAGCCGAGGCCGATTAGCCGAGCGGCAGCGTTGCCTTCGAGGCGGCCGTATTCGCCGAGGGTGAACAGCGAGTGCGCGGTTTCGGTGACGATCGGCAGCACGGCGATGCTTCCGACCTCAAGCCCGGCAGCGACCTCCAACACTTCGAGGTGATGGTCGAGCGTCCGCAGGTCCGCGGCACCGGAACATTTCGGCAGCAGGATGGCGGCGGGGCTGGCCGCGACGATTGCCGCTAGGTCGCCGAGATACCAGGGCGTGTCGCGCGGGTTGATCCGCACGAGGATGGTCCGGCCCGCGTTGGCGCGCACCGCATCGGCGACGATCGGGCGGGCGGAGATTTTCATGCCGGCGGCGACGCTATCCTCCAGGTCGAGGATGACCGCATCGGCGGCCGAGGCCATCGCCTTGTCGATCTTGCGTGGCTGGTCGCCGGGTGCGAACAGCGGACTGCGGAGCCGGATCGGCGGTCGTGCGGCGGGGGTCATGGGCGAGGTTCGTTTCGTGGTGGGAAAACCAATCTTGCGTGCGCGGCTGCGATATGCAAATCACAGCCTAATTCTAAAAGGTAATGCAGTTAGGGGGCGTCTGAGTGTCAGATACCATCCTGGAAACAACGGGCCTGACCCGTGAATTCCAAGGTTTCGTCGCCGTCAATGAGGTCGCGCTACGCGTCCGGGAAGGGACGATTCATGCGCTGATCGGGCCCAACGGCGCCGGCAAAACGACCTTCTTCAACATGCTGAGCAAGTTTCTGGCGCCGACCCGGGGCACCATCCGGTTCAAGGGCCGCGACATCACGTCGCTGAAGCCGGCCCAGGTGGCGCGGCTCGGCCTGGTGCGCAGCTTCCAGATCTCGGCGGTCTTCCCGCATTTGACCGCACTGGAGAATGTCCGGCTGGCTTTGCAGCGCGCGCGCGGCGCCTCGTTCGATTTCTGGCGCTCGGAGCAGGTTTTGCGCGAATACGACGACCGCGCCCGCCAGCTGCTGTTCGATGTCGGGCTGACCGAATATGTCGAGACCAGTGCCGGGCTGCTGTCGTACGGGCGCAAGCGGGCGCTGGAGATCGCGACCACCCTGGCGCTCGATCCCGAGATGATGCTGCTGGATGAGCCGACGGCGGGGATGACGCACGAGGACGTCGATCGCATCGTCGAGCTGATCAAGCGCATCCGCCAGGGCCGCACCATCCTAATGGTCGAGCACAACCTGTCGGTGGTCGAGGGGCTTTGCGACACCATCACGGTGCTGACGCGCGGCCGCATCCTGGCCGAGGGCGACTACGCCACGGTATCGAAGAACCCCGAGGTCATCGCCGCCTACCTGGGAACCGAGCATGCTTAAGATAAGCGGTTTGAACGCCTGGTACGGCGAGAGCCACGTGCTGCACGGCGTCGATTTCGAGGTCCGCGAGGGCGAGGTGGTGACCCTGCTCGGGCGCAACGGCGCCGGCAAGACCACGACGATGAAGTCGATCATGGGGCTGGTGCCGCGGCGCGAGGGCAGCATCGCCTACAAAGGCGCCGAGACCATCCGGATGGCCTCCAACAAGATCGCGCGCGCCGGCATCGCGATCTGCCCGGAGGAGCGCGGCATTTTCGGCTCCTTGTCGGTGACCGAGAACATGATGCTGCCGCCGATCGTGGCCCCGGGCGGGCTCGACCTCGACACCATCTATACGCTGTTCCCGAACCTCAAGGAACGGGCCAGCACATCGCAGGGCACGAAACTTTCGGGCGGCGAGCAGCAGATGCTGGCGATCGCGCGCATCCTGCGCACCGGGGCCAAGATGCTGCTGCTGGACGAGCCGACCGAAGGCTTGGCACCGGTCATCGTGCAGCAGATCGGCCGCACCATCCGCGAGATCAAGAATCGCGGCTTCACGGTTTTGCTCGTTGAGCAGAACTTCCGGTTTGCAGCGACCGTCGCCGACCGCCACTACGTGATGGACCACGGCGTGGTCATCGACATGATCCCGAACCATGCGCTCGAAGCCAACATGGACAAGCTGCACGACTATCTCGGCGTCTGACTTCTTTTCCCGTCAAAGGACCACCGTCATCACCCAGTCTCCTGTCCTCGGCCGCCGCCGCCTGCTCGCCGCCACGGCCTCATCCGCCGCTTCCATGGCGCTGATCGGCACCACCGTGCCGGCCCGCGCGCAGACGCCGACCCTGAAGATCGGCGTGCTGACTGATTTGTCTGGCCCCTACAAGGACATCGCGGGCCCGGTCGCCGTCGCCTGCGTGCGCCAGGCGCTGGAGGATTTTGGCGTCGCGGGTAAGGGCATGAACGTCGAGGTCGTTTCCGCCGACCACCAGAACAAGGCCGATATCGGCGTGTCCGTGGTCAAGCAGTGGATCGACCGCGACGGCGTGGACATGATCACCGAGGTCGCCAACTCGGGCGTCGGCCTGGCCGTTGCCGGAGTCGCGCGCGAGAAGAACAAGGTTTACCTGAACTGCGGCGCCGCGACCTCGGACCTCACCGGCGTGCAGTGCAACCCCAACACCATCCACTGGGTCTACGACACCTACATGCTGGCCAAGTCCACCGGCAGCGCCTTGGTCAAGGCGGGCGGGTCGAGCTGGTATTTCATCACCGCCGACTACGCCTTCGGCAAGGCGCTGCTGCGCGATACCTCGCAGTTCATCACCGCCGCGGGCGGTAAGGTGCTCGGCAGCGCCACTTACCCGTTTCCCGGCACGACCGACTTCTCGTCGTTCCTGATTGAGGCGCAGGCGTCGGGCGCCAAGGTTCTCGGCCTCGCCAGCGCCGGCGCGGACACCATCAACCAGATCAAGCAGGCGCAGGAATTCGGCCTCAAGATGACCGTCGCCGGACTGCTGGTGTTCATCTCCGACATCCACGCGCTCGGGCTTGATGCGGCCAAGGGGCTGGTGCTGACCTCCAGCTTCTATTGGGACCATGACGACCGCACGCGTGCCTTCTCAAACCGGCTGAAGCCCAAGGCGCCGAGCGTCCGCCCGACCATGGTTCAGGCCGGCACCTATTCCGCCACGCTGCACTACCTCAAGGTGGCGGCGGCGATGGGTGTTGCCCAGGCCAAGGCCGACGGCGCTGCGACGGTCGAGCGCATGAAGGCGATGCCGACCGACGATGACGCGTTCGGGCCGGGCTCGATCCGCGCCGACGGACGCTGCCTGCATCCTTCGTTCCTGTGGCAGGTCAAGACGCCGGCCGAAAGCCGCGGTCCGTGGGACTACTACAAGCTGCTCGACACGACCCCCGCCAACCAGGCGTTCCGGCCGCTCGGCGAGGGCGGCTGCGCGCTGGTAAAGGCCTGATCCCGGTTCAACTGCCAACCTGACGGATACCCATGTTCACCATCCTCGGCATCCCAGGTCCCCTGCTGTTCGGCCAGCTTCTGCTCGGGCTGATCAACGGCGCCTTCTACGCCATGCTGTCGCTCGGCCTCGCGGTCATCTTCGGCATGCTGAACATCATCAACTTCGCCCATGGCGCGCTGTTCATGATGGGCGCGTTCGTGTCCTGGATGCTGCTGGAATATGTCGGGATCGGCTACTTCCCGGCGCTGATCCTGGCGCCGTTGATCGTCGGCATCTTCGGCCTCGTGCTGGAAAGGACCATCGTCAGCCGGCTGTACAAGCTCGACCACATCTACGGCCTGCTGCTGACCTTCGGGCTGGCGTTGGTCATCGAGGGGCTGTTCCGCAACGGCTACGGCAGCTCCGGCATGCCGTACCGCATCCCGGCGGCGTTGCAGGGCGCGACAGACCTCGGCTTCATGTTCATGCCGAACTATCGCGGCTGGGTGGTGCTGGCGGCTGTGGTTGTGTGCTTCCTGACCTGGCTCATAATTGAAAAAACATCGTTGGGCGCCACGTTGCGTGCCGCGACCGAGAACGCGCCGATGGTGCAGGCGTTCGGCGTCAACGTGCCGCGGATGATCTCGCTGACCTATGCTGGCGGCGTGGCCCTGGCGGCCTTCGCCGGGGTGCTGGCGGCGCCGATCTACTCGGTCAACCCGAACATGGGGTCGAGCTTCATCAACACGGTGTTCGCGGTGGTGGTGATCGGCGGCATGGGCTCGATCCTGGGTTCGATCCTGACCGGGTTCGGGCTGGGCATTGTCGAGGGGCTGACCAAGGTGTTCTATCCGCAGGCCTCGGCCACGGTGGTGTTCCTGGTTATGGTGATCGTGCTGCTGGCGCGGCCCCGCGGATTGTTCGGAAAGGCAGTCTGATGTCCATCTCCTCCCGCACTCAGACGGATATCGATCGGGCCGCCGGCGAGGCCGCGCCGGTCGTGCCGAAAGCCGGTTCGATGTTCGGCTTCTCGCGTACCCAGGCGATCGCCTTCGCGATCATGGTGCTGCTGGTGGTGCTGTGCCCCTGGGTGCTCTACCCGGTGTTCCTGATGAAGGTGCTGTGCTTCGCGCTGTTCGCCTGCGCCTTCAACCTGCTGATCGGCTATGTCGGGCTGCTGAGCTTCGGCCATGCCGCGTTCTTTGGCATGGGCAGCTACATCACCGCCTGGACGGTCAAGCACTGGGGGCTGTCGGCCGAGGTCGCGATCATCCTGGGCGGGCTGACCGGCGCCGCGCTCGGCCTCGTGCTCGGCTGGCTGGCGATCCGCCGGCAGGGGCTGTATTTCGCCATGATCACCTTGGCCCTGGCCCAGATGGTGTATTTCTTCTGCCTTCAGGCGCCGTTCACTGGCGGCGAGGACGGCATTCAGCAGGTGCCGCGCAGCTCGCTGTTCGGGCTGCTGCCGCTGGACCGCGACATGGCGATCTACTGGTTGGTGGCGTTCGTGTTCCTGGCCGGCTTCCTGTTCATCCACCGCGTCGTCCACTCGCCGTTCGGCCAGGTGCTGAAGGCGATCCGCGAGAACGAGCCGCGCGCGACCTCGCTCGGCTACCGCACCGACGACTACAAGCTGATCGCCTTCACCCTGTCCTGCACGCTGGCCGGCATCGCCGGCGGCACCAAGGCGCTGGTGTTCGGCATCGCCACCTTGACCGACGTGCACTACTCGATGTCGGGCGAGGTCGTGCTGATGACCTTGCTGGGCGGGCTGGGCACGATCTTCGGCCCGGTGGTCGGCGCGCTGGTGGTGACGGCAATGGAGAACTACCTGGCGCAGTTCGGAGCCTGGGTGACGGTGACGCAGGGCGCCATCTTCATCCTATGCGTGCTGTTCTTCCGCAAAGGCATCGTCGGCACCGTGGGCGGCTGGTTCCGCCTGGAACTCTGACCTCGAACCAGGGGCCTGTTCGGTGCGCACCCAGGTCGGCATCATAGGCTGCGGCCCGGCCGGCCTGTTCCTCGCCCTCCTGCTCGCCCGCGCCGGCATCGGCTGCGTCAACCTCGAACGCCGCTCGCGCGCCGAGGTCGAGACCACCTTGCGTGCCGGCGTGCTGGAGCACTGGGTCGCCGAGCTGATGGATGCGCTCGGCGTCGGCGTGCGGATGCGGCGGGAGGCGCATTTTCACGCCGGCATCACCCTGCAATGGCAACGTCAACGCTACCACCTGGATATCGAGGCGCTGACAGGCGGGCGCCGGGTGACGGTCTATCCGCAGCACGAGGTGCTCAAGGACCTGATCGCCGGCCGGCTGGCCCAGGGCGGCGAGTTGATTTTCGACGTTGAGGAAACGGAGATCCGCGGCATCGATGGAGCCGCGCCGTCCATCGGCTTTCGCCGCAAAGGCAGTGAGCTGGAAACCCTCGAATGCGACTACGTGGTCGGCGCGGATGGCTTCCACGGTCCGGCGCGGCAGGCGATCCCGCGATCGGCGCGCGTCGAGTACGAGAAGGTGTATCCGTTCGGCTGGCTCGGCATTCTGACCCAGGCGAAGAAATCGTGGCACGAGCTGATCTACGCCAACCAGGCCGGCGGCTTCGCGCTGCTCAGCACGCGGTCCGACGACGTGCAGCGCATGTATGTCCAGTGCGATCCGGCCGACAACGTTGAGAACTGGCCTGACGACCGCATCTGGGACGAGCTTGACGCGCGGCTCGGCACCGATGACGGCTGGTCGCTGATCCATGGGACGATCTTTCAGAAAAACATCGTCGGGCTGCGCTCCTTCGTCTGCGAGCCGATGCAGCATGGAAAACTGTTCATCGCCGGGGATGCCGCCCACATCGTGCCGCCGACCGGCGCCAAGGGGCTCAACCTCGCCGTCGCCGACGTGCTGGTGCTGTCGCGCGCCTTGGAGGCCAGATACCGGCGGGGCGAGCAGGAGGCGCTCGATCGTTACAGCGAGACTTGCCTGCGCCGGATCTGGAAGGCCGAACGCTTTTCGTGGTTCATGACGACCATGCTGCATGATAACCCCCAGGAGAGCGGGTTCGACCGACGCATCCATTTCGCCGAGCTTGATCTGCTGCGTACCTCGCGGGCTGCCGCGATGTCGCTGGCCGAGAACTATGTCGGCCTCGCGTTTGATTGACCGGAGCGAGGCTGGATATCCGCCGATTGCAGCAAAAGTTGAATCAAGTTGAACAATCGCCGCCGCCGCGCGTTCCAGATGCGGCGCACGGATAAACCCGCAACATGGCTGCCTGGCAACGAATTTGGCCGTATCGAGATGCGGTATCAAGATGCCGTCTTTGGGGATCGAGGCATGGAACTGGCTTGGATGGGGGTCGAAGACAGTGTAGCCCGCCAGGATGTGGATGCCAGGCTGGCGCTGCTTCTGCATCGCGGCCGGGGACGAGGCGAGCTGCTCAACGGCGCCATGCAGTACGCGTTGCTGGGCTCGGGCAAGCGTATCCGTCCATTGCTGACGATCGCCACCGCCGCTTCGCTTGGGACCCATCCTGCCGCTGGCGCGCTGGATGCCGGGTGCGCGCTGGAAATGGTGCATGCCGCCTCGCTGATCCTAGACGACCTGCCCTCCATGGACAACGCCAGCCTGCGCCGTGGCAAGACCGTCACCCATCTGGCGTTTGGCGAGGATCTGGCCATCCTGGCGTCGATCTCGTTGCTGACCCGGGCGTTCGAGGTGCTCGCCAACCTGGCACATGCCGACGCTCATAGCCGTGCCGAGATGGTCGGCATCCTGGCCCGGGCTGCCGGCGCCTGCGGCCTTTCGGGCGGCCAGATGGACGATTTGCGGTCTGATCTAAGGTCTGGGCCAGACCCGTCCGGCGGTGCCGCCGACTATGATGCGGATCAGGCGACGGTGGTGAACCAGCTCAAGACCGGCACGCTGTTCGTGGCCGCGGTGGAGATGGCGGCGACGCTGGCGGCGGCAAGCGAGGCGCAGCGTGAAGCGTTGCGCGGCTTCGCCGACGCGCTGGGGCTAGCGTTCCAGTTGCGCGACGACCTGCTCGATGGCGTTTGTTCTTCGGCGCTGACCGGCAAGGATTTCGGCCAGGATGCGGACAAGACCAACCTGGTTGCCCTGCTCGGGCGCGATGCAGCGCGCCAGAGGTTGAGCCAGCATGTCGACGATGCGCTGCGAAGCCTGCATCCGCTCGGCGGCCGGGCGGGGCCGTTGCGCCGGCTGGTGGCGACGACTTTCAACCAGATGCCAGGCGCCCAGATGCCGGCCGACGTGCTGATATTGAGCTCGTGCTGATCGTCCTGCTGGATACCTCCATCGTGCTCGGCTCGGCGGCGGCGATGGAGCTGGTCGCCTGGGCAGTGCACCGGTTCATCATGCATGGTTGGGGCTGGGGCTGGCACCGGTCGCATCACAGCCCTCGGCGTGGCGTGTTCGAGAAGAACGATCTGTACGCCGTGGTGTTCGCGGCGTTGGCGTTGGCGTTGATCGTGCTGGGGCCTCGCCTGGCCTGGCCGCTCTATCAGATCGGGCTCGGCATGACCGTGTACGGAGTGCTGTATTCCATCCTGCATGACGGCATGGTGCATCGCCGCTGGCCTTTTCCGGCGCTCCAACGCCAGCGCTACCTGCAACGGCTGGTCCAGGCGCACCATCTGCACCATGCGGTCAAGGAGAAGGATGGTGGCGTGTCTTTTGGGTTTCTCTACGCTCCGCCGGCGCGCCAGTTGCGTCAGGAGTTGCGCCAGCGTCACGGGGCTTTCCGCAGTTGATCATTACCGAACGCACGCGTCCGACGCGTGCAGGGGAGGCCACGTGTCCGACCCGTGCAGGAGTTGCCATGGATGCCGGCGAGCGTTGCATTAGCCGACGGCGTCAAGGGTATGTCGGCATGGCGCTGGCGACCCTGCTCATCGCAGCGTGGACGGCGATCCATGTCGCCTGTGTTTTCTTTTACAGCTGGACGCCGGCCGGGCTACTCGCGGCGCCATTGCTGGTGGCACTGCTGTGCTGGCTGAATGTCGGGTTGTTCATTGTGGCACATGACTGCATGCATGGCTCCTTGGCGCCGGGCCGGCCGGTGGTCAACCGCGCCTTGGGCCGGCTGTGCCTGAGCCTGTATGCCGGATTTTCGTATGACCGGCTGCTGCCGAAGCACCTGCGCCACCATCTCCATTCCGGCACCGGGGGTGATCCGGACTTCGATGCCAATCATCCGGCATCGTTCGCGCCTTGGCTGCTGAAGTTCCTTCGCGAGTACCTCGGCTGGCGCGAGGTTTTTATCCTGGCCGCCTGGTCCGTGACCTACCTCGTGCTGCTTGGCGCATCGATCCCCAACACGCTGGTATTCTGGGCGCTGCCGGCGATGCTGTCGGCGGTCCAGCTGTTCTATTTCGGCACCTACCGACCGCATCGCCATGACGCGTTGGCATTCGGCGACTGTCATCGTGCCCGCAGCAGCGACTATTCCTACCTGCTGTCGCTCGCAACATGCTTTCACTTCGGCTACCACCTGGAGCATCATGTCCATCCGGGATTGCCGTGGTGGAAGCTGCCGCGTGCCCGTGCCGGCAGCCTTACGCAGGCCGCGTCCACAGCCCCTGGCGCGATGCCTCGAAAATGCCGTTTCGACGCACCGCTTGCAGCCCCCCGCCGAGGATGAGCACCAGCTTGCGCGACCTGGAGGTCGACACCCGCCGGTCCCAGGCGTTCGGGCCGCGGGCAAGGATTTCGGTGCCGATGTCGCGATAGACCGCGCGCGCGGTGGCGATCGCCCATGCCGAACGCGGCGGCAACGCGGCAATCCCGGCTTTGGCCGAGGCATAGTATGGCGCCGCCGCCGCCAGCAGCCGGGCGACCACCCGCGCCAAGGCCACGTTCTCGCCAAGTTCAAGGCCGCGGCGCAATCCTTCCGCCGACAGGCCTTCCCGGGCCAGCCAGGCTTCCGGCAGATAGACCCGCCCGACCGTGGCGTCGGCGATCACGTCGCGGGCGATGTTGGTCAGCTGGAAGGCGAGGCCTAGGTCGCAGGCGCGGTCCACCACTTCCGGATCGCGCACGCCGAGCACGAACGCCATCATGACGCCGACGACGCCGGCGACGTGGTAGCAGTACTCCAGCGTGTCCTCGATGGTCTCGTAGCGCCTGCCCTCGACATCCATGCGGAAGCCTTCGAGCAGGTCGAGCGGATGGCGCCGCGGGATTTCGTGGCGGCGGACGGCATGGGCGAGGGCGGCAAAGGCCGGATCGCATGGCTCAGCGCCGTCGAGCACCGCGAGGGTTTCCCGCTCCAGCCGGGCCAGGGCGCACCTCGCCTGCTCAGGTGAAGCCGGCGCGTCGCCGGTGCCGGCGTGACCCAGCACCTGGCCGTCGATGACGTCGTCGCAGTGGCGGCACCAGGCGTAGAGCAGGATCGCGCCGTCGCGGCTTTCCCTGCCAAGCAGCCGGGCGGCGGCGGCAAAGCTTTTGGACCCGGCCTGGATCGCCTGCCCAGCCTGCTGGCGCACCGCGTCCTTTGGATCGGTCATCACGCTCTGGGCGGCCATTAGGCGGCTTCCCGGCCGGTCGAGAACATTGCCTGGATGGCGCGCGGGATCGACACCGGCGGTTTGCCGGTCAGCAGCCTGAACTTGTCGAAATGGGTCAGGTCGCCGGCGTAGAAGCGCCCGATCAGGCCCTCCGACAGCTGGTAGAACCGCCGCATGATGACGAACCTTTCCTCCGGCGGCCCGGCCAAAAACAGCATGCGGTTGAGCAGCCGGCAGAAGGCATCGCCGTTCCACCGGGCGGTGCTCATCTCCTGGATGACCTGCTGGACGGTGACGGATTCAAGGTCCGGCAGGCTGGCGATGCGGTCGGCAAGCCGTACCGCGTCGGGCAACGAGAAGCCGGTGGTCGGGTGGAACAGCCCGGCGCGCAGCCCGGCCGGCGGCAGGCCGGGCGTCGCCTCGTTCCAAAACGCGGAAAAATCTCCGGACAGGGTGATCGGCAGCACGCCGGTCTCCTGGCGCACGACCTCGGCGATGCGCCAGCTGCGCCCTGCCGCATAGGCCTCGATGTTGCGGGTGAGCCGCGCCGTGTCGAGGCCGGGCGCGTCGGAATAGTAGGTGTCCTCGATCAGCAGCACGTCGGCGGCGAACGGCAGCACGTAGATGAACCGGTAGCCGTCATCCTGGGCCACAGTGGCGTCCATCAGGATCGGCCCGGTCAGCCCATGCGGCGCTTCCAGCCGGACCTCGAGGCCGAGAAACTTCTGGTAGCGCAGCACCATGTGCCGGCTTGGCCGGAAGCCGCGGCCATCGATCACCGCGCGTGCCTGCAGCACCTCGCCGCTGGCCAGCGTCACCTGTTGCGGATCGACCCGGGTGAGCGCGGTGCCCATGCGCAACGCCGCGCCAAGCGTTCGGGTGACGGCGGCGGCGAAGGTTTCCGCGCTGACGGTGCGGTAGGCGAGCTCGACCCGGCGTGCCAGCCCGGGGAAGGCAACCTCGTAACGCGGCCAGCCGTGGGCGACGAAGGGCGCGATCCACTCGTTCTGCGCCGGCGTCAGGTCGGTCGCGTGGAAGGACCAGGTGTGGGCGCCGCCGAGCGTTGCCGCCTGTTCGATCATCGCCATCCGGATGTCGGGCCGCGTGGTCGCCAGGCGGTAGGCCAGCAGCCCGTTGGCGAGGCCGCCGCCGGCGAGGATCAGGTCAAGCATCGGACAGCCCCGGGATATGGCTTTCACTATGCACGGCGCGCCGCCCGATTGGCCACTGCCGCCTCGACGATGTCGGCCGCGGCCGCCGCACCGCCGGCCACGGCGATCGCTTGGCGCAGGAAACCCGCCCGGGCACGATAGCTGTCGGTGTCGAGCAGCCGGCGGAGCGCGTCCGCGACGGCGCGCGATGTGACCGCCCGCGGCTTCAGCACCAAACCGGCGCCGGCATGGTCGAGCCGGGCCGCGATCGCCGCCTGCTCGAAAGCCAGCGGGATGCAGATCGCCGGCACGCCGAACGACAGCGCGTCGAGCACTGTGTTCATCCCGCCATGGGTAACGACGGCGGCGGCCTGGCGCAGCACCGCGCGCTGCGGCACGAAGTCGCGCACCGTGGCGATGGCAGCGAGCGACGCGGCATCGGCGGCGCTCAGGCGCCCGCCATGGGCGATGACGCAGCCGAGGCCGAGTCCGGCGCAGGCCTGCGCCACGGCACGGAACAGCGCCACGCGGTCACCCTGGAGGGTGCCGAGGGTCACGAAGACGAATTTTCGATTTCCCAGGTCGAACGGTAGCTCGGCATCGCCATCCGGCTCGCGCAACGGACCGACGTAGCGAAATCCTGCCGGCAGCTCGGCGCGCGGAAAATCGAACTCGAAAACCATCTGGCTGATTTGGCTCTGCGGCGACAGGCAGTCCTCCATCGTGCGCAGCCGTCCGAGCTTCCAGTCCGCGGCGTAGCTGGCGATGACGCGGCGGAGCGAGAAGCTCATCCATTCGGCGATCCGGTAGCCGCCGCGGTTGCGCTGGCGGCCGCGCGCCGTCGGATCGAACCGCCATGCCGTGAACGGCGGCGGAATTCCTGGTTCGCTGTTGATCGGCAGCGCGTTGGCGACCGATACGCAGGGCAGGCCGAGATGCCGCGCGATCAGGCCGCCAGCGGCTTCGGTCTGGTCGGCGACGATGGCATCGACACCGATGGCGCGCAGCTTGCCGGGCGCCTCGCGGCACAGCATGTCGGTGCCGCGGGCGACATCGCGCAGCACCGCGCCCAGCCCCGACAGGCCGTTCAGCGCGTTGATGTGGCTGACCACGGCGGCCAGCTCACCTGGCGGGTGGGTGTCGGCGCCGACCGGCAGGAATTCGACCTTGCCCGATACCTGGCGCAGCAGCGGTGCCGCGTCGGCCTGCTGGACGAAGGTCGTGCGATGGCCACGGCAGGCCAGCGTTCCCGCCAGCGCCTGCATCGGGTTGAGGTGGCCGGGAAAGGGCGGCGCTATGAACGCAAGATGTGCCATCGTGAATGGCGACGTGGCGCGAGGGCCGGGACTTGGCAAGTCACTAAGTAGAGGGGTTCAAAGGGGCGACGGCCCTTTTGCGGGGTTTGGGGCAGAGCCCCATGCTTGCTCCCGCAAGCGCGGCAGCACCCGCTCGCCGAACAGCTGCACCGAACGCAGCACCGCGGCATCTGGCAGCGTCGAAAACCCCATGTAGTAGGCGATGTGCCGCGGGCGGATTTCGGTAACATCGAGCGCCAAGCGTTGCGCCACGACCTCGGAACTGCCGATCGCGGCATTCGCCAGCAGCCAATCGACGTCCGGCTCGCCGGAAAAGGGAACCTGATCGAGATGAATGCCGTCGCGGGGCGGGTGGTCCATTCGCAGCGAGCGCATACGGCGCATGAAGCCGATGACGCCCTCGGCGGCGATGCGGGCCTCGTCGCGGTCCTCGGTGACGAAGCAGTAGCGCAGCAGCGCGATCCTTATGTTTTGGACGCCGACGCCGGCTGCCAGGATTTCGGCGCGCGCGGCGGCGACTGCCGGGATCGTGCGCGGGCCGGCGCTGAGGAAGATGGTGGCGCCGCGTTGGGCCGCGCGGGCCATGACGATCGTGTCGTGGGTGGCGACGAACAGTTCCGGCGATGTCGCCGGGATCATCGGAAAGATGGTTTCCGGCACGCGGACGTAGCGCCCGTTATAGGCGGCGCGGCCGGTGCGGAGCGCCATCTCTAGCAGGTCCCAGCCCTCGAACAGCCGGTCACGGCGTTCTTCCATGGCGACTCCCATCGAGCGGAACTCGTGCGGCTGGTGGCCGGTGCCGAGGCCGATCATGGCGCGGCCGTTGCTGGCCGCGTCGAGCATGGCGATCTCCTCGATCATCCGCGTCGGCTGGTGCAGGGGAACCACCAGCACGCCGGGGCCGAGCCGGATGCGTTTGGTGAAGCCGGCGCAATGCATCGCCATCATCGTCGGCGAGGCGCAGACGGAGAAGGCGGAGAAATGGTGCTCGGCGAACCAGGCGCCGTCGAACCCGGTATCCTCCGCGATCGCCACCGCTTCCTTGGTGGTGTCCATGACGGATTGCGCCGACTGGCGGGGGTCGTTGATGGCCATGATGTTGAACAGGGAGAACTGCATTTCCGGCAGGCTACCAGCCGGTTGGCAGGGTTGGGAATGCGCCTTAGGTTCGACACCTTGGGAAGACTGGACCCGCCATGGCGATCACGCACCTTACCATCGCCGGCCGCGCGCCGTTTCTGGACGGCCACGAGTTTGGATCGGCGGGGGGCTTCGAGAAGATTTCCGGTGTCGCCCATGGACGGCTCGATCCGGCGCACCCGTCCAATCGGGGGATCGCCGGGATCGAGCGCGCCCCACGCGACGACCGGGGCATGGTCTCATACGAGACCGACTTCTATGTCCTGCGTCCGATGGATGGGGGCTGCCGCACGCTGCTGTTCGAGGTCAACAACCGCGGCAACAAGCCGATGCTGTCGATGCTGGGCCAGGCGCCGCCGACCAACAATCCGGCAAGCGTTGCCGACGTTGGCGACGCGTTGCCGTTCCGCCGCGGCTACACGATGGCCTGGGCCGGGTGGGACCCGGACGCGCCGACTACCAATGCCGGGCTGTCGATCCGGCTTCCGGCGCTGGCGGGCGAGGTCAAGAACATCCGCGACGAATTCGTCCCGTTTGCCCGCGGCCCCGCCATGGAGTTCTTTCGCCTGAGCTTCCACGCCGTGACCGACGCGCCGGCCCGGCTGACCCGGCGTCATGCGGAGGCAGACCCGCCGATCGAAATCGAGGTGTCGAAATGGCGGTTTCGCAACGACCGCAGCGTCGAGCTGCTGCCCGCCGGAACGCCGCCCGACATTGGCTGGGTCTATGACTTCTCCTACACCGCGAAAGATCCGTGGGTCGCCGGCATCGCCCTCGCGGCTCAGCGCGACGTGGTTTCCTTCTTGCGCGGCACCGCAACAGAAAACCCGATAGCCGGCACGATCAACCGCACCATCGGCTTCGGCATTTCGCAGTCCGGCCGCTTCCTTCGCGACTTCATCCGGCACGGCTTCAACTGCGGCGAGGATGGCATGCGGGTACTCGACGGCGTGCTGACCCACAGCGCGGGGTCCGGCGGGGTGTTCCTGCATCAGGCTTTCGCCCAGCCCAACCGGACCCGCACCGGCCACATCGACCGCGACATGCCGGAGGCGGTGTTTCCGTTCGCCACCGTGCCGACTGTCGATTCGCTGACCGGAACCTCGGACGCTCTGTTACGGAACGACAATTGCGATCCGCTGCTGATCCAGGCCAACACAAGTTCGGAGTACTGGCAGAAGGGCGCCTCGCTGCTGTCCACCACGCCCGATGGCAGCCAGGACCTTGACCTTCCTGAAGGCACGAGGTTGTTCCTGATCGCTGGCACCCAGCATACCGGACGCGCCGGCACGCCAGGCGATGCTGGCAATTGCCAGAATTTTCGCAACCCGCATTCCGCGGCGCCGGCGTTGCGCGCGCTGCTGGTGGTTCTGGATGATTGGCTGGACGGCGTGCCGCCCCCCGCCAGTCGCATCCCTCGTCGGGCTGACGGCACCCTGGTGGCCGCGGAAGAACTCGGTTTTCCGGCGATCCCCGGCTTCGCGGTGGCGCAGGCGGCCACCCCGCTCGATCCGCCGCAGGCCGATTGGGCAACTCCCGTTCGGGCGCCGTCGCCGTATCGCGTGCTGGTTCCGGCGGTGGACGCCGACGGCAACGAGCGGGCCGGGTTGCGATTGCCCGACATCGTGGTTCCGGCCGGAACGCATACCGGCTGGAACCTGTATCGCGCGCCCTTCCCGGAATGCGAGCTGTGCGACCGCGACGGCAGTTTTTCCGCCTTTGCACCCGAGGAAGCCAGCCGGGATCCCGCCGATCCTCGACTTTCGCTGCAAGCTCGCTGGAGCACGCGCGAAAGATATCTGGTGGCGCTTGCCGACGCCGCCGAAGAACTGGTCGCCGATCGGCTGCTGCTGGCCGAGGATATCGCCCGGTATCTCTCTGCCGCGGCGAAGTTCTGACCCAGTGATACCGTCACGCCGAGACCTGTTTCTGGGTTTTCTTTCCGTTGGCACCTATGGCTTCGGCGGCGTGCTGCCATGGGCGCGGCGGATGATCGTCGAAAGCCGGAAATGGCTGACAGCGGCCGAGTTCAACGACCTGATCGCGTTCTGCCAGTTCCTGCCCGGGCCGAACGTGATCAACCTGTCTGTGGCGCTCGGCTACCGCTTTCACGGCATGACCGGCGCGGGCCTGTGCTTCGCCGGGCTGATGTTCGCGCCGATGGCGATCATCATCGGACTCGGCGTGCTGTACGCGGCAATCGGCCAGAACGCCTTGGTGCAGCACATTCTGACCGGCCTCGCCGCCGGCGCCGCGGCGATGGTGA